>CAIRBY010000702.1 GCA_903876865.1 uncultured Acidobacteriia bacterium | reverse complement strand
GACGCCACCCTGCCTTCGCGTCCGACCGCGAGCGCTCCCCAGTACCCGATCACCCCCTGCTTCACCTGCAGCCTGAACGGCTTTGCGCCGAACCTGAAACTCGGTTACGTGCAGAGCTGGAACCTCAGCTACCAGCGTGAACTGGACCGCAGCACGGTGCTGGAATTCCGCTTGAACGGCAACCACGGCGTCAACGAATGGCGTCAGCTCAGCCTCAACGAGGTCAACATCTTTGAGAACGGCTTCATCGGCGAGTTCATGGCGGCCCGCAACAACCTGACCATCGCGCGCGGCGGCAACATCACCAACGCGACCACCAACAACTACAGCAACCAGGGTCTGCCCGGCCAGGTGAACATCCCGACGATCACTTCCGCGTTGGGCGCAGCCAATACCACCGGCAGTTCCACCTACGCCACCTACCTGATGATGGGTCAGGCCGGCACCATGGCCAACTCCATCTCCACCAATGCCACCTTCATGGGCAACCTGACGGCGGCCGGAAAGCCCGCCAACTATTTCGTGGTCAACCCCACGGTGGCTGGCAACGGCTCCTTCGAACTGGTGAACGGTGGCTCCTCTTACTACGATGCAGGCACGGTGGAAGTCCGCCGCCGCCTGGACAAGGGTCTCCTGCTGCAGGGTAGCTTTACCTGGGCGAAGGCTCTCGCCAACGGCGCCACGGCAAGCTCCAGCGTCTTCAGCCAGCCCACCACGCTGCGCAACTCCGGCCTCGACAAAGTCCCCCAGGGCTTCGATATCCGCGAGGCGGTCAAAATCAACGGCATCTACCAACTGCCCTTCGGCCACGGACACAAGTACCTGGCCAGCGGCGTCAGCCCGATCGTCAGCAAGATCGTGGACGGCTGGGAAATGGCGGGCGTCGCCCGTCTGCAATCCGGCACTCCGCTCTACCTGAATGGCCTCGGCACCTACAACAACGGTGGCGCGGCTGGTCAGGGCGTGATTTTGCACAACATCACCCGCGACCAGTTGCAGAGCCTGGTCGGCATCTACAAGAGCAACAACCAGGGCGCCAACGGCGGCATCGTGTACTACCTGCCGCCGCCTTCCACCACCTCCGTGGCCGGCATCAACAGCACCAACAACAACAACCTGTTGACCAACACGCAAGCCGCGTTCAACGTCAACAGCCTCACGCCCGCGCAGGTCAATCCCAACGCCCCCTACATCAGCCCGGCAGGTCCCGGACAACTGGGTTGGGAAGGCTACCTCTACCTGCCCTGGCAGCGCCACTTCGACTTGAGCGTCACCAAGCACACCAAGATCCGCGAGAAGGTGGATCTGGTGGTCAGCGCTCGCGCCCTGAACGTGTTCAACATCACGAACTTCCTTCCGGGCTCCATCAACACTTCCACGACTTTCGGCCAGGTTACCTCGGCCTACCGTGACCTTTCGGGCACGGTGGATCCGGGCGGCCGTATTCTGGAATTCCAGGCGCGCATCAACTTCTAATCGCGCCCGCTGTGACAGCCGCCAAGATCCGGCCGCCCTAGTCCAGGGCAGCCGGGTTCTGGCGGCTTTTTTCATTTAGGGACCGTGCCTGACTCAGGGACAATGCCACTCATCGACCGACGTGCCTTCCTCTCCGCCCTCACCGGAGCGCTCATCGCCCCTTCCGCCCAAGCGCAGTCTCCCGCGAGGCCGCCATCCACCGATGCCTGCTGGCTGGATATCGCCGCCCCCTTCGTGGTGGTGGACCCCACCCAGGACCTCTCCACCGAACTGCTGTTGACCGCCACCTGCTTCCCCGGCATCGAGGGCCATCGCAACCCGCGCTTCGCCACCGAATACCAAGTCCTGCTCTACGATCACTCCGGCAAAGAGATCCCCTTGGACAATCACGGGCGCCTGGAGATTCCCTCGCTGCACCCCACGCTCCTGCGCATGGGCGAGTGGGCCAAGCGCGACGCCTTCTTCGGCGGCGCCAAAGTCCGCGTAGCGCCCTCGCCCCACCAGATGGCGCACGCAGGCGATCTCTTCAGCGCCGGCTTCGTGCGCTGGAACCTGCCCCACAATTTCGATAACGTGCACGCCCACCCCGCCCCGCCGCAACAGGTCTCCGGACGTTTCAACTACTCCATGCCGCTGCCGCCCTTGAGCGAGTATCACTGCTCGCTCGCGCTCTTCAATCCCAACGAGGAAGAGTCCTGGGGCGTGATCCGCGTGCTGGACCGCATGGGCCGGAACGTGGTGCAGCGGGCCTACAAGCTGCGCCCGCACCAGACCAGCCTGTACACGGTCGCGGACCTGCAACTCGCGGACACGCCCGGCGAGGCGCTCGCAATCGCGAAACGGATCGAGCCCAAACTCGCTGCCGGCGGATTGGTCGTGGTGCGCAACGATGGCGAGCGCGCCGCCTTCGCGTACACCCTGATGAAGGGCCGCACCGGTGACAGCTTCACCGTGGAACATCCCCTGCACTTTGCCGCCGATGCTCCGGTGAAACCCGCGCGCGCCACCCCGTATGGCCCCAACAAGTCCTTCCCGGCGCATGGCTTCGTTTACACGCCCATGCTCTTCCGCGGCGCCAAAATCGGCGGAGTGGAACTGGAATCGCGCATCCATCTGAGCGCCAGCCGCTGGCAGGAAGAGGCGCTGTGGATGCTGCCCTTCGTGACCACAGGCACGGGCCAGATTGCCTGGACCTCGAACCAGGACAATCAGTGCGCCGAACGCATTCAGCCTTCCCTGGTAGATCAGGGCGTGGTCCGCCTGGGCGAGTTTCAGAGCTGCATGATCCCCGCGCGCGGCCTGCCGTTGCCGGAGGGCTTTAGCGGCGGCTTCGGCGCGGCCACCATCCCGCGCACGTCGCACTCCCTCAACAAGATCGAAGTCCGCGCCGTGAATTGGGGACGCGTGGCCATGACCCACTTCCGCCCCGGCGGCGCGGTGGCGAAGAACTACCGCACGGTGGAAGATCGCGGCGGTCTCGCCAGCGATTACATCGTCAGCGGCGTGCACGTGATCGGCGCCGCGGCCAATCGCAAGCGCGATTGCCTGCTGGCGCTGATGAACATCGAATTCGAGACGGATGCGGTGGGCGTGCCGCGCCTGCAGCTATTCGGCCCCACGGGGCTGGTGGCGGAACGGCAACTCGGCGAGTATCCGCCGCTCGCCTGCCGCCATCTGCTGGTCTCCGAACTCTTCCCCGAAGCGCAGAGCGATCCCGCACACCCGTTCACGCTGCGCATGCAGGTGCCGGGCGCGATGATGATCGTCTCCGCCCTGCACCTCGATTACGAGAAGCGCGATCTCGCCCTGGAACACGGGTCGGACCGGCACTCCACGTTCGCGGATTACAAGTGCTGATGCCAGCCGGGACACCGTTGAAAACCTCCTGCTCGGCAATGGGATGTCCCCGCGCTCAAAGGTAGGGTAGGCGGTTCCGCCTGCCAACTCCTCGGACTTGCCCGATTGGCAGGCGGAAGCGTTGGCAGGCGGAAGCGCCTACCCTACTCGACAGACGGGCGCTGGGACGGCAAAACCACAGACTAGCCGGGATAGGCCAGGAGGCCTGTGCTACTTCGGGATGCGCTGCGCGGCCGGCGGCAGCGGCGGAAAATCCGTGTACGGCGTAGCCTGATACCAGTAGCCCGCCGAGTAGAAGTTGTCCCCGCGATCGTTGGCGTGGCCGTGCTCCATCGTGTGCTTCAGGTAGCGCTCAAAGGTCACCGGATTGTCACCATGCCAGCGGTAGCAGCAGTATTTGCCGCCCGTGCGCTCCGCGTTGAGAATGATCGGCGCGCCATATTGCGAGTGCGCGAACGGCGCCGCGCCAAACTGCCCGCCGAAATTCCAGCTGCCCAGGAAGTAATCTTCGCTGCCGGTGCCGGTGATCACGGGCTTCGTCTCATCGTCCACGAAGATCATATCGTCGCCTTCGCCCCACCAGCCGTTGGCGTTCTGCAGCACCCCGAGCGTGACCCCCATCAGATGGCCGCGGCCGCGCGTTTCCAGGTACACATAGTTCTGCCTGCCATCCAGATTGATCTTCGGCCCCTGCGCCACCACCGGGACGCACGGCGCGCTCTGGCGATACTGCGCGTGAAAGTAGAGCGTATCGTCGGGCAGGCCCGGCACCGCCATGTAATCGATATTGGAATAGAGCGAGCCCACCGCCGCCGTGCCTTCATTGGTCACGGTGAAGCGCGCGGATTTCTTATAGGGCATCGCGAAGTAGCAGTTCAACGAGCGCCCCGGCGAGCAGGCCAGATACTGCGACTGGTAGACCTGATAGATGCCGAGGTTCAGCCCGAAGAAATCGCCGATCGGAACTTCCACGCTGGGCTTGGCATTGCCGTCCCAATAGCCGCGCAGCACCAGTTCCTTCAGATGGTCGTTGCTCTGGGCCGAGATGGTGAACCAGATGTGCGTGATCACGCCCGCCCCAGTGGCGTTGAAGACCTCCTGCACGCCGCCGGGCGGCACCGGCCAGCGATCGCTGTTGCCGCCGGTCTTATCGAAGCTGGATTGCTTCAGGCTCCTGTAATTCTGCGCGCGCGTGTAGGCGGGCAGGAACGGCAGGTCGGCCGCGCCGCCGCCAG
>CAIRBY010000701.1 GCA_903876865.1 uncultured Acidobacteriia bacterium | reverse complement strand
GTGGCGTCTTCGGGGCGCGGGAGGCTGAGTATATCGATGAGGTGCGCGGCGGCGGGCGGCGGAGCGGGGGCGAGGATGGCGATCGCGGGATCGAGTTTTTTCAGCGCGGGAACGAAGGTCGTCAGGAACTCGACGGTTTGGCCGGGAGTGAGTTCGGAGGCTGCGAGATCGAGTTCCCAGTACTTGACGCGATAGGGTTCGGGGTGTCCATCGTGGACGCGGAGTTTGCCCCACTCGGTGTCGCGAGGGGAGTTGCAGTAGGCGACGAACGCGGCTGACTCCGCTTTGGCGGGAATGACGAGCACGGGCACGGCGCGCAGGTTTTGGACGAGGGCGAAGAAGGCGGCGACGGGTTTGGGGTCATTCTGCCAATCGGCTGGTGGACCCCAGCGAAGCAGGGTGGGATGGGCGCCCGGAGTGGCGCTGGCGAGGTCGGTGGAGAGGGAGTGGCCGTAGAGTTTCGGGTCGATGGGGTGGAGGAGGCGCGCGGGATTGATGGTGAGTGGGACGGTTTGTGCGTGGGCGAAAGCCGCCAGAAGCCAAGGCAGCGCGGCTCTTCTCATGAAGCAATGGTAAACGCTTGCATGGGCATCTGCAAAGGTGTACCGTTATTCTTCCACTTATGAGCCTCCCACTTACCCGCCGCAACTTCGTGCTGGGCGCAGGCGCCGCCTCTGCCGCCATTCTGACCGCTCGCCGGGGCATGTCGTCGCCCGCGACCGATACGAAAGTCTCGATTGACCTGAGCAAGGAGACAGGCACGATCCGTCCCGAATTGCACGGCCACTTCGCCGAGCATCTGGGCAGCTGCGTGTATGGCGGCTTGTGGGTGGGGAAGAACTCGAAGATCCCGAATGTGAACGGGCATCGCAAGCAGGCGGTGGATTATCTGAAGGGGCTGATCCCGGTGCTGCGCTGGCCGGGCGGATGCTTCGCGGACGATTACCACTGGCGCGACGGCATTGGACCGGCGGCGAAGCGGCCGAACAGCGTGAACATCCACTGGGGCATGTACACGGAGGACAACAGCTTCGGGACGCACGAGTTCATCGAGCTGTGCCGGCTGATCGGGGCGGAGCCGTATTTGGCGGCGAATATGGGCAGCGGCACGCCGGAAGAAGTGCGGCGCTGGATGGAGTATTGCAACTATCCGAAGGGCAGTGCGCTGGCGGAAGAGCGCGCGGCCAACGGGTCGGCCGCGCCGTTCAACGTGAAGTATTGGGGCGTGGGGAACGAGAACTGGGGCTGCGGCGGAAATATGAACGGAGATGAGTACGCGACCGAGTACCGGCGCTTCTCGACGTTCATGCCGAAGTTCGGCGAGACGGCGCCGTTTCTGATTGCGTGCGGACCCAACGGCAACGACAAGGTGTGGACGCAGAAGTTCTGGGGCAACATGGGGCGCGGGCGGAGGCCGGACGGCTACGCGATGCACTTCTATTCGAACGGGCGCGAGAATACCGCCACGCATTTCACGGTGGAGAATATGCGCGCGCAGTTTGAGAGCTTCCCGAAGATCGAGAGCGCGATTCTGGAACAGCGGGCGCTATTGGATACGCTGGCTCCGGCGGGCGGGCGCAATCAGCCGGTGGGGCTGCTGTTGGACGAGTGGGGCGTGTGGGACAAGATGGATCCGGCGGAGGAGAAGAAGTACGGGAAGCTGTTTCAGCAGATCACGATGCGGTCGGCGGTGGCGGGGGCGCTGGGGTTGAACGTGGTGCACCGGCAGGCGGGCAAGTTAGTCATGAGTAACATTGCGCAGATGGTGAATGTGCTGCATGCGTTGTTACTTACAGACGAAGATCAGTGCGTGCGGACGACCACTTACTATGTGTATGAGATGACTAAGGCGCACTTAGGGCAGATGAGCGTGGCGACGGAGAATGCGGCGCAGGGCGCGAACGAACTTTCGATTTCGGCGTCGCGGAAAGAGAAGGAGTTGACGATCACGCTGATCAATCCCAAGCACGATGCGACGCTGAACGTGAGTTGCGGGTTGAGTGGCGGGAGCGCGGCGGGGGCAACGGGGCGGATTTTGCAGGACGGGGATTTGAATGCGGCGAATACGTTCGCGACGCCGGACCGGATTACGCCGAAGGCGTTGCAGGTGGCGGCGCAGGGCGGGACGGTGAGCGTGGAACTGCCTCCGTTGAGCGTGGCGACGGTGCTGGTGAAGTTGGGGTAATGGCGGGTGAAGCAAGACAGGCCCGAAGCAAGACAGGCCCGAAGCAAGACAGGCGAAGCAAGACAGGCGAAGCAAGACAGGCCCGAAGCAAGACAGGCCCGAAGCAAGACAGGCCACAAAAGACGATGGCCTGTCCTACTGGTCGGCGGGGATGGTGAAGGTGGATAAGGGGTCGGGGTGGGACGGGTCGAAGGGGGGCACGTCCGGGGCGAGGTATTTGGAGAGCGGGAGTTTTTGATCGCGGAGGGATTGGATGAGGCAGCGGGCGAGTTCGTAGCTGCCATAGTTGTTGTGGTGGGTGGTGTCGCCATCGGCGAAGGCTTTGGGGGTTTGGGCGGGGCCGAGGGCTTCGTAGAAGAGTTTGCTCATGGCGTTGAGATCGATGAGCGCGACCTTTTCTTCGGCGGCGGTCTGGCGGACGGCTTCGGGGTAATCGCCGAGGGTGTTGGCGACGTGGCCTTCGGCATCGAAATTGTTGCGGTGCATGGGCGTGACGAGGATGGGGGTGACGCCTTTCTCACGGGCATCGGCGATGAAGCGTTTGAGTGAGGCCTTGTAGGTGGTGAAGGCGCCGACTCCTTCGCCCTTTTCCTTTTGATCGTTGTGGCCCATCTGGATGAGCAGGAAATCGCCGGGGCGCACGACGGTGAGGAGTTTTTCGAGGCGGCGCTCGCCGATGAAACCGCGCAGGGATTCGCCGCTCTCGCCGTGATTGGCGACGGCGATTTCAGAGGTGAGGAAGCGCGGGAGCATCTGACCCCAACTGTTGAAGGGTTCCCTGCCCTGATCGGTGGAGGTGGAGTCTCCGGCGATGAAGAGGGTGGGGACGTCGGGCGCTTTTTCGATTTCGATGGCGGCGAGAGAGGGGTGGGCGTTGGTGAATTCGAGGGTGATGCGATCGTCCCACGCCCAGATTTCGGAGGTCTTCTCGCGGTCCTTCAGTTTGACGGTGGCGCCGCCGGGGATGGCGGGGGTGCGTGTGTTGACGAGGAAGGTGCGCTTGACGAATTCGCCGGGTTTGGTTTCGACCTTTTCGACCATGAGGCGGCGGAGTTCGGCTTTGACGGTGGTGACGGTGGCGGCTTCGCGATCGCCGAGGGTGACGGTGACGCGGTAGTTGCCTTCGGCGGGGACGCGGGCGGAGAAGTAGAAGGGCGGTTTTTCGGCGGTGATGGAACCGGCGCCGGGCTTGAGTACGGCGCCCTCTTCGAAGCCGGAGCCGCGTTCGGCGGTGTAGAGATCGCCCTTGCCCGAGGAGAAATCGAACTTCTGGGCGGAGAGAGGGAGGGCGACGAGCAGCAAGAGCGGGATGCGGAGGTTCATGGGAGAGATCATCTTTCGTGGAAAGGCATGGCACGCAAAGGCGCAAAGACGCAAAGGAAAAACTACGGCTGTACGGGAGGTCATTTCCAGGCCTCTGGGGAATCGGGGTGTGCGGGGTCGAAGGGGGGGACGTCTTCGACGAGGTAGTTTGCTAGATCGAGGTGGGCGGCGCGGATTCCGGCGACTACGCATTTGGCGAGTTCGTAGGCGCCATAGGCGGAGTGATGGGTGGCGTCCTTGCCATTGGCTCCGAATGCAACAGGCGACTTTTCCGGGCCAAGTGCTTCGTAGAACAGAGTACTCATCGCGTTCAAGTCGATGAGAGCGACCTTCTCTTCGGCGGCGGTCTGGCGGACGGCTTCGGGGTACTCGCCGAGGGTGTTACGGATCCTGCCATCGGGGCCGAAGTTACGGCGGTGCATGGAGGTGATCAGAACAGGCGTGGCGCCATGGAGGCGGGCTTCAGTGATGAGGACGCGCAGGTACTGTTTGTAAGTGGTCGCGGCCTGGGCGTAGGTTTGCGGCCAGTTTTCCTTCATATCGTTGTGGCCGAATTGGATGAAGAGGTAGTCGCCCTTTTTGATCTGGGAGAGGATCTTGTCGAGGCGGAGGGCGGTGATGAAACTCTTGAGGGTCTCGCCGGATTCGGCGTGGTTGGCGATGGCGATGCCGGGCTTGAAGAAGCGGGGGAGCATCTGGCCCCAACTGGTGGTGGGGGCTTTGGGCTGGTCGGTGACGGTGGAGTCTCCGGCGAGGAAGATGGTGGGGACGGTGGCGGGGACGGGCGCGATGGTGAGGTCCTGGACGCAGGGGGCGGTCCAGGCGAGGGTAAGTTGATCGTCCCAGTGGAGGACGTTGGCTTCGCGGTCATTGAGGCGGACGCGTTCGCCGCCTGGGGCATTGAGCGGGGGCGCGGGAAGGTGCGAATCGCGGATGTTGACGGTGATGGTGTGGGCGCCGGGCGGAGCGTTTTCGAGCATGAGGCGGCGGGACTCGGCGTAGACGGAGGTGGGGCAGGTGGTGGTGAGGGTGACGTTATAGTTGCCCTCGGGGAGTTTGAGGGAAAAGGGGTTGGGGGGGTGGGGGACGGGTTGGGCGGAGAGGGAGAAAAGGCAGAGGCACGCCGAGACGAATCTCGGCGCGGCAGGCAGGAATGCCTGCGCCACGGAGGAGGGAGAGGAGATGGGCATTAGCGGGCGGCCTCCACTTTTGCGGTGGCGGCGGGGAGGCCGGGGGTGGCGGCGGTGACGGTGAGGGGGCCGGGGGCGCGGGCGGAGAGGATGGCGATGGCGCGGCCTTGGAAGACGGTGCGGTCGGTGGCGGTGAAGGGTTCGTGGCTGTTGGTATCGGCGTTATCGACGGCGACTATGGCGCCGGGTCCGGTGACGGTGAACTTCACTTTGTTGGACGCGGAGGGAACGATCACGCCTTTGTCATCGAGGACGGTGACGGTGAGGTAGGCGACATCGTCGAAACCGGGAGTGAGGCGGGTGCGGTCTGAGGTGAGAGAGATGCGGGCGGGTGCGCCGGCGGTGCGGAGTTCGGCTTTCGCGGTTTTGCCGTTGCAGACAGCGGAGAGGGTGCCGGGTTCATAGGTGACGCGCCAATTGCGGGCGGAGGCATCGGGGGCGAGGGACTTGGGGCCGAGCGATTTGCCGTTGAGGAGCAGGTCCACCTCGGCGCAGTTGGAATAGACCTCGACGTTCTCGGGATGGGCGGCCTGGTTGGGCGGAGTCCAATCGTCGTAGAGGGTTTGGGTGGAGCGGCGGTAGGCTTCGTAGCCGGGGTCGGTGGGGGGGATTTCGCGGGCGGCGATGCGGCGGGTGATGTGGACCATGGGCTGCTCGCTCCACCAGGATTGGCGTTCGAAGCCGAGGGGTTTGATGGCTCCGGTGCGATCGATTAGGCCGAAGGTGCCGTTGATGGCGGGCCAGGCGCGCGATTCGCCGAGGTAATCGATGCCAGCCCAGATGAATTGTCCGGCGTAGGCGGCGTTGTCGCGGAGGGCGAGCCAGGCGCGGCGATCGTGGGTGGTTTCGGTGCCGAGGATCTTGCGGGTGGGCTTCTGCGTGTGGGCGGCGAGGATTTCGTTTTCGCGGTAGTTCTGGCCGACGACGTCGAGCAGGTCGGCGAGGCCGTTATCGTAATCGTGGGAGACGTTGGGGCGGAAGAGTGCCTGGGTGACGGGGCGGGTGGGATCGTTCTTATGGAAGATGCCGACCAGGAAGCTGAGGATGTCTTTGGCGAGCGGGGCGTTGGGGGTGTCGTGGATTTCGTTTCCGGCGCTGTAGACGACGATGCTGGGGTGGTTGCGGTCGCGGCGGACGGTGTCCTGGGTGTCGATGTGGGACCACTCCTGGAAGTAGAGGTGGTAGTCGTAGGGGTTCTTGGCGACGGTCCACTGATCGAACATTTCGTCCATCACGAGGAAGCCCATGCGGTCGCAGAGGTCGAGGAATTCGGGGGCGGGGGGATTGTGGGCGGTGCGGATGCCGTTGACGCCGAGGGTCTTGAGGGTCTGGAGGCGGCGTTCCCAGACGCGGAGGGGAACGGCGACGCCGACGGCACCGCCATCCCCGTGGAGGCAGACGCCTTTGATCTTAAAATATTGGCCGTTGAGGCAGAAGCCCTTGTCGGCGTCGAAGTGGGCGTCGCGGATGCCGAAGGGGACGGTCTCGGCGTCGAGGGTCTTGCCGGCTTCAGTGACAGAGACGGTGGCGCGGTAGAGGGCGGGGTTATGCAGGCTCCAGAGAGTGGGATCGTCGAGCGGAAAATCGACGTGGAGGTCGAGGGTTTTGCCGGCGGCGACGGATTCGGATTGGTTGAGGGTGACGGTTTTGATGGCCTTGCCGGAGGGATCGATCAGAACGACGGAGAGTCCGGCCGGTCGCGAGAGGCGGGATTGGTTGACGACGGTGGCGGCGACGCGGATGGTGGCTTCGGTGGCGGAGACTTTGGGGGTGGAGATGAAGGTGGACCACTGCTCGAGGTGGACGGGGTCTGTGGTGATGAGGCGGACGTGGCGGTAGATGCCGGCTCCGGCGTACCAGCGGGAAGCGGGCTGGCGGGAGTTATCGGCGCGGACGGCGAGGAGGTTGGGTTTGGCGGCGCCGAAGGTGAGGTGGGCGGTGAGTTCGTAGCGGAAGCTGACGTAGCCGTAGGGGCGCTTGCCGAGGGAGACGCCGTTGATGAAGACTTCGGAGTTGGCCATGACGCCCTCGAATTCGATGAAGACGCGGCGGGTGGCGGAAGAGGCGGGGAGGGTGAAGGATTTGCGATACCAGCCGGCGCCGGTGGGCAGGAAGGCTCCGGCTCCGCCGTTAGGGGCGTGTTCGTCGAAGGGTCCGGCGATGGCCCAATCGTGGGGGAGAGTGACGGGGGTCCAGGAGTGATCGTCGAAGGCGGGGGCTTGGGCGTTGGGGGCGTCGGCTTTGAGGAAGCGCCAATCGGAGTCGAAGGATTGGGTGAGGCGCGGGGCGGCGAGCGCGGGGAGGGCGAGGAGGAGCAAGAGGAAGGGCCAGGACGGGCGGTGGGGCTTCGCAGTGGGGGATTTGGCGGATCGCGTGGGGAAAGACAACGGCTTAAGGAAGCCGACAGGCCACGAAAAACGATGGCCTGTCCCACTGGGGAAATCGGTCATTTGGATTTCTCCACTTCTACGGCGAAGGCGTAGGTATCGCCGAACATGTTGGAGCGGAAGACGACCCATTTCTGATCGGGGGTGAAGCTGACGTTGGGTTCGAGGCGGTAGTTGTGTTTGGCCAGGTTGACGAGCTTTTCGGCGCGGAGGACGCCGGGCTGAACGAATGTCTTGTCATTGAGTTCGCCGTCGAACTGGATGGCCTGGGGGCGGAAGAGGTAGATCCAGCGGCCATCTTTGGCTCTGGCGACCTGACCGGAATCGCCGCCATCGCCGCAGAAGAGTTTGCCATCGAGGGTGACGTTGAAGTGGATGGACCACTCATCGCGCTGGAGGTGGTATTGGGTGCGTTCTCCGGTGACGACATTGGCGCCGGCGAGCCAGAAGTCTTCGCCGCGCGGGGTTTGGAGATCGTACCAGATGGTCTTGCCATCGTGGGCCCAGAATTCGTGGCCGAAGATTTCGCCTGCCATGGTGCGCTTGTGGACGAGTTGGATGCCGCTGCCATCGGGGTGCATGGTCCAGATGCGATCGACTTTGTGCCAGGGGCCCTCGTGGCAGAACATGAGCAGGTTGGGATCGGTGGGTGAGAATTCAAGGTGGTTGAGCCAATCGGTGGCGCGGTGGATGACTTTGAGTTCGCCGGTTTTGGTGCTGATGGTGAAGAGCGCCATGGGGAGATGGGCGGCGAGGCGCTGTTCCATCATCTGGCCTTTGTTGAGGGCCTGTTCGAGGGGGGAAGTCTGGGCGGGCGGGGCGGCGTTGGGAGAGGACTGGCCGGGCGGCGGATTGCGGTTGGCGAAATCCTGGCCGTTGCCTTCGATGTAGGTGCCGGCGAGGAGGGTCTCATCGGCATTGACGGTGGCTATGGAGCCGCGCGGGGGGAGAGCGGCGATGTTGCGGGATTCGAGTGTCTCGATGTTGGTGGACCAGATGTCGTTGCCTTTGCGGTAGTAGACGTTCGGGGTCTTGCGTCCGGTGACGATGATCTGGACGGGGCCGCGGACGACGAGTTTGGCGGTGTGGGTGGAGAGGTCGAGGGAGTGGATGCCATCGGGGGCGGTGTAGAGGAGTTTGCGGCCATCGGCGGAGTAGCCGTTCTGGTTGAAGTAGAGGCTGGCGGAGCCGGGTTCCTCGGTGAGGCGGACGATGCGGTGTCCGGTCTCGGGATCGACCCAGGATTTTGGAGGCGGGTCGGCTGCGTGAAGCAGGAAGGCTGGGAGGGCGAGGAGCGCAAGACGGGTTGCGGGTAGCGACATAGGGAACTCGACGGCTTGGGGATCGTCTCATCATGGGCGCGTGCGGGCGGCGGCGTCAAATACTTTGGTGGGCGGAGCATGTGTTCCACCATACAAAACGCCTGGTAGCGATGGGCGTGCACTGGAGGGATTTTCGATTGGGAGAGCTGTTCCGCATCCCCAAACGCACAATTGGAGGAAGATAAAGGTATGCGCACCTCTATTTCGTTCACGCACCCTCGCGATGAGATCTTACAGGCGATCGAGCGGATCTACCGCTACCGGATGACGACCACATCGGGCGGCAATCTTTCGATTCGGGAAGACAACGGCGACATCTGGATCACGCCGGCGCGGTTGGACAAGGGCAGTCTGCGGCGGGAGGACATTGTCTGCGTGAGAGCGGACGGGACGGTGGTGGGACCGCACCGGCCGAGTTCGGAGTTGCCGTTCCATCAGGAGATTTACCGCACGCGGCCGGACATCCGCGGGATTGTGCATGCGCATCCGGTGGCGCTGGTAGCGTTCAGCCTGGTGCATGTGGTGCCGGATACGCACCTGTTTCACCAGACGCGGCTGGTGTGCGGCGATGTGGGATTTGCGCCGTACGAATTGCCGGGGAGCGCGGCGCTGGGCAAGAACGTGGCGGGGATTTTCGGGCAGGGCTACGATTGCGTGCTGCTGGAAAATCATGGGGCGGTGACGGCGGGGGCGAATCTACAGGAGGCGTTCCGGCGCTTCGAGACGCTGGAGTTCACGGCGAAGACGATCATCAAGGCGAAGATGATCGGCGAGGTGCAGTATCTGACGGACGAGCAGATCACGCGGGCACGGGACGCGGAGCCGGAGTGGACGGCGTTTCACGCGCACGCGCCCTCGACGAACGAGAAGGAGTTGCGGGCGCATCTGGCGCAATTCGTGCGGCGGGCGTACCGGCAGCGGCTGTTCATCAGCACGCAGGGGAGTTTTTCGGCGCGGCTGGACAAGGACAGCTTCCTGATCACGCCGTATCGCGAGGATCGCGGCACGATGGATGTGCAGGAGCTGGTGCTGGTGCGGAACGGGGAGTGCGAAGCGGGCAAGATCCCGAGCCGGGCGGCACGGATTCACGAGGAGATTTACCGGCAGCACGCGGCGACGGGGGCGATCGTCAACGCGTATCCGGTGAATGCGACGGCGTTCAGCGTGACGGGCGAGGCACTGGACAGCCGGACGATCCCGGAGAGCTACATTGTGATACGGGAAGTGAGCCGCTTGGAATACGGGATGCAGTTCGGGGATCCGGCGGTGCTGGCGGAGCGGGTGACGCCGAAGCGTCCGGCGGCGCTGCTGGAGAACGACGGAGTGCTGGTGACGGGCGGGGACGTGCTGGAGGCGTTCGACCGGTTGGAAGTGCTGGAATCGACAGCGGAAGCGATCATCAATTGCCATCGGGTGGGGACGCTGGCGCCGATGCCGGAGGGGGTGACGCAGGAGTTGGACCGGGTCTTTCTGGGCGAGTGAGGGGGCCGAAACGCGCGCGATTCAGTGACAGGATTTGACGGTAAAGGGGTACGGCAGGTACCCCGCTAGAACCCCACTTTCCGGCTAGTACTTGCTGGTTCAGGTAGGTAATTGATCTACTCGAAACAGAGCCGGATCACTGTCATGATTGAAATAGCACTCGAAACCGAACATATGTCCAACATTGAATTGCCGAACACCGAATCCAAGACGCTCGCGCAGCGAATGGGAGAAGGCCGCCTGCCGGTGGCCGATGCGATGCGCTACGCGATGCAACTGGCGGATGCACTGCGCAAGTTGCACGACGCGGGGAAGAGCCACGGGGGCTTGACGCCTTCGCAGGTGGTGTTGACGGGCGCGGGGCTGGACCTGGTGCCGGCGGCTGAGGGAACGATCGGGGCGATCACTCCGTACACCGCGCCGGAAGTATTACAGGCGAGACCGGCGGATGCGCGGAGCGACGTGTTTTCGTTCGGCGCGATCCTGTTCGAGATGTTGAGCGGGCGGCGGGCGTTCGAAGGCGAGGGGCGCACGACGCTGGCGAATCAGTTGCTGACGGCGGCGACTCCGGCGAGCGGGAGTCCGGCAGTGGACCGGCTGGTGGGTCCGTGCCTGGTGAAGAATCCGGAAGCGCGCACGACGCGGATGCAGAAGCTCATGATGGAGCTGAAGCTGCTGAGCGTGGCGGTGCGGCGGGCGGAGACGGCGACGCGCGTGGTTCCGCGGCGGGACGTGGTGGAAGCGGGCACGCTGCGCAACGAACTGGAGCAGATGGAAGCGCGGATGACGGCGCGACTGCAGGCACACGACCGAAAGCTGACGGAAGCGCAGCGGGCGAGCAGCGAAGCGGTGGGTGCGTTGAAGAATCAGGTGGTGGCGCTCTCGGCGGATGTGGCGATCGCCAGCGAGCAGAGTGCGATTCCGGCGGCGGCGGGGCTGGACCTGGAAGCGGCGGCGCGCCTGGCGGCGCTGGACCAGAGCATGATGGCGCTGGACCGGAGCATGGCGGCGCTGGGCGAGCGGTTGGCGCAACTGGAAGCGAAGGTCGAGGAGAAGACGCAGAAGGACGCGCAGTTCGAGCACAGCGTGGCGGCGGACCTGGTGGACATTGAAGCGGCGCTGAAGGTGCAGGCTGCGGGAATCGATTCGGCGCGAGTGGCGATGTCGCAGACGGACGATCTGGTGGAGCGCGTGGTGGAAGCGCTGGAATCGCTGCAGATGGCGGTGCTGGATCAGAACGAGAGCGGCCACGAAGCGGCGTTCGCGGTGAATTAAAGCGGCAGGCGAAACCGCCTGCCCCACCGAATCAGGGCTGGCGGCAGGATTACTCTACTGGACACCGGAGGAAGCGGGTTCTTTGCAGGAAAAGCGGGACCAGGGGGTCCCGCGCGGACGAGGGCGTCCGCCCCACCAGGTTTGGCGGTTGGAACAGCGAAGCAGGGACGGAAGATCGACTTGGGAATGATTGCCAGTATCACTGCCAGTATCACTGCCGGTATCACTACCGGTATCACTTCCGGTATCGGGGAGAGCGTGGAGCTGGGCGGGGCTGCGCCCGGGACGCTAGCCGCGGTGCTGGAGCGGGGTCCGCTGACGCTGGGGGCGGCGCTGGATTGTGCGGCGGATGTGGCGGCGGAGTTGCGCGACCTGCACCGGCAGAAGTTGATCTACGGAATGTTGAACACACGGCGGATCCTGGTGACGCCGGACGGTGCGCAACTGACTCCGCCACCGGAATGGGCACTGGGCGACGCAGTGCGGGATGTGCGGGCATTTGGCGGGGTGCTATACGAACTGGTGACGGGCAATCCGCCGCCGGAGGGTCTGCGGGCGGCACATCTTTTCACGAGACAGAATGCGGTGGGCGCGGCGGGGGTGCGCGCGCACATGCTGGTGTTGGCGGCGAGGTGCGTGGAAGGCTCGCTGACGATGCAGCATGCGCTGATGGAGATCCGGTTGCGGCATCTGGCGCTGCGGCAGGTGGAAGCGGAGTTGCCATCGGGCGAGGAGTTCCCGGCGGGGTTGGATGCGGAGAGCCTGGCGGCGTTGAGCGAGGCCATGGAAGTTCCGGCGGCGGAGGTTCCGGCGGCGGAGGTTGCCACGGTGAGGGTGGCGGAGGAAGTGAGAGCGGCTGCTCCGAAGGTGGAGGCGCTTCCGGCGGTGGGGGAGTGTCCGAAGTGCGGGAATACGCCGGTGTACGCATCACGGCCGAGGACAAGTTTCGAGAAGACTCTGGCGCGGTTCCGGGTGCCGCTGTGCCGCTGCCATCGATGCCGGCACCGGTATCTGGTGGTGGCGTACTTCCGGCTGCGGAAGAGCGGAAAGCGGTAGGCGGGGTAAGGAACAGATTAGTCGACAGGCCACGGAAGACGATGGCCTGTCCTACTGGGACAAGGAGACAGGCCACGGAAGGCGATGGCCTGTCCTACCGAAGATCTGATACGATCATGCGGAGGTCGCCCAAGTATGGCATTCGATATCACCCGACGACATTTTTTCTATGGTTCCCTGCTGGCCGGTGCGGTTCCGGCGGGCGGATTCGGCAGCACTCCTTCCTTAAAAGCACTGGGGTATAAATCTCCCAACGAGAAACTGAATATTGCATCGATCGGCGCGGGCGGCAAGGCGGCGAGCGACATCCGCGGGTGCGCGCCGACAGAGAACATTGTCGCGCTGTGCGATGTGGACGATAAGCAGGCGGCGGCGATCTACAAGGATTACGAGAAGGTTCCGAAGTACAAAGACTTCCGCAAGATGCTGGACAAGGAAGGCGGCAACATTGACGCCGTGATTGTCACGATCCCGGATCATATGCACGCGACCGCGTCGATTCACTGCATGGAGCGCGGGAAGCACGTGTACACGCAGAAGCCATTGGTGCGGACGATCAAGGAAGCGCGCCTGATGGTGGAGGCCGCCAACAAGTACAAAGTGGCGACGCAGATGGGGAACCAGGGATATTCGAACGAAGGCACGCGGCAGTGCGCGGAGATGATCTGGGCGGGCGAGATCGGCGATGTGAAGGAAGTGCACGCGTGGACGGACCGGCCGATCTGGCCGCAGGGGTTGACGAAGATTCCTGCGCCGACGCCGGTGCCCTCGACGCTGGATTGGGATTTGTGGCTGGGGATTGCGAATGCGCGCGAATACACGTCGGGCGGCGAAGGGTATCCGGAGAAGCGGTTCGGCGGAAATTTCTATCAGCATTTCAACTGGCGCGGCTTCTACGATTTCGGGTGCGGGGCGCTGGGGGATATGGCGTGCCACATTCTAGGCGCGCCGAATATGGCGTTGAAGCTGGGCGCGCCGAGTTCGGTGGAGTGCATCAAGAAAGAGGGGACGAGCGACTTCCAGTTCCCCAAGGCATCGACGATCAAGTTCACGTTCCCGGCGCGGGGCACGATGGCTCCGGTGACGATCTACTGGTATGACGGATTGATGGAGCAACCGAAGATCGAGGGCGTGCCGGCGGGCGAGTATCTGGGCGATCTGCCGCGGATCGGCGGCGGGCGCGGTGGCGCGGGACGCGGCGCGGCAGGTGCTCCGGCTGCAGCGGCGGCGGCTCCGGCGAGCGGCGCGATCGGGCAGGTGTTCCATTGGAACGACGCGTATCTGCCGACGGCGGAACGGCAGAAGGTGACGCCGGACGGCAGCCTGTTCGTGGGTACGAAGGGCATGATCACGACGGGCACGTATGGCGAGCAGACGCGCCTGCTGCCGGTGGAGAAGATGCGCGATTACAAGTACCCGTCGCAGTTGTTGACGCGGTCGCCGGGACATTACCGGGATTGGATCCGCGCGTGCAAGGGCGGGGATCCGGCGTGTTCGAACTTCAACGTGGCGGCTCCGTTTGTGGAGTGGATGCTTTTGGGCGTGATCGCGCTGCGGGTGGAGGGCAAGATCGAGTACGACCCGATCAAGATGCGGATCACGAATCATGCCGAGGCGAATCAGTACCTGGCGCCGGCGGTGCGCAAGGGCTGGTCGATCGCGTAGGGGTCGGAGAAAGTGGAAGGAAAGAGGGACGGGGCTTCGGCTCCGTCCTTTTTTTTGTTTGGGGCGGAGTGGGATGGCGGTGCCGTTACTTTCGTGTTGGAGTTGAAGGCACACGACGGCGTTTCGGCGGGTATGGGTGTGGGGGCAGATGGCTGTCCGGATGAAGTCCACGATTGGCGTGTAACGGCCACAACCCAGTTCCACAACCCAGTTCCACAACCCAGTTCCACAACCCAGTTCCACAACCCAGTTCCACAACC
>CAIRBY010000700.1 GCA_903876865.1 uncultured Acidobacteriia bacterium | reverse complement strand
GCGCTGGTCACCATGGCGCTGTACTGCCTGCTGACCGGCGACGACACGTTGGGCAGGCAAGTCGCTACCGCCATCTACCACTATTACCAGGCGGGTGAGCCGGCGCTCGACGACTACCTCAAGACCTCCGACAGCGAATTCGGCACTTCGGCGGATGCTGCCAACGGCGCCGGAACGCAATGGCGCGGCATGCACGGGCTGGTGGGCCACATGGATCTGGCGTTTGCTCTGGATTTCGGCGGCAAGTGGATGACACCGGAGCAGAAGGACCTGATGCGCCGGGTGATCGCCAAAGCCACCTACGGCCGCCGCAGTTACGGGCAGGATGGCCCGCGCCGCCAGCGCAACGTCAACTGGGTGACCTGGGACCTGCCACATTTTCTGGCGATCGCTTCGATTGAAGGGCTGGAGGGCTTCGACGCGGAGGCTTATGCCTCCGGCGCGGAGACCGTGCAGGATTTCCTGGAGTGGGGCGTGGACGACCACGGCCAGATGTTCGAAGGCAATGGCAAGAACGGAGGCGGGATGCAATTCCTGATTCTGTCCATGAACGTACTGGCGCGCCGGGGCAACAATCTCTGGGGCCATCCCCACTGGCGCAAGATGCTCGAGGCCCAGGTCTATGCCACCGCGCCGAATGGCCATGCCACCGTGACCAGCGGAACCTGGGGAGGCGGTCCGCTGGAGTTCCAATCGCTGAACGAAATCAAAGCGTTCTATCCCGAGAGCCAGTTTGCCGATTACCTGTTGACTAACCACGAACCCGGCCTCGATCTGGCGCGGTTCGATGCGGAAGCCTATCGCGCGCAGATCGCGAAGAACGGCAATCGTCTGCGCCTGCCGGGCATCACCTATCCCGCCATGGTTTACGGCGTGCTGTACAACACCGACTGGAAGCCCACCCATCGCGCCGATTTGCAGATGCCCAACCAATGGACAGATCCGGTGCACGGCGAGATGTCGGCTGCCAGTTCCAATCGCGAGGATGCTACCTGGATGTTCCTCCACGTGCGGCCGAATCACTATGAGGGAGCCGGCCATCATCACGCCGATGCCGGCATGTTCTATATGGCGGGAGAAGGAGTGAACTGGTTTACCGAATCGCCCTTCGTGAAGAGCTATCCCGGGAGGCTGCACAATGAGGTCCTGGTGGATGGAAAGGCCGAGGAGCGCTATAACGCACGCGGCAAATACCTGGGAGCGGCTCTGACTCCGGATGCAGGATTTGCCACAGCCGATCTGACTTACGCCTACCAATACAGTTGGAACACGCAGACCGAGAGCTGGAGCGGAACCAGCGACCCGGCGCGGCCAGGCAAATGGGAACTGGAACCGGGTCCGGAGATTGTCGCTATGTTTCGGGGCACGCAGCGTTATAAGGCCCGCATCTGGTGGGCGACTTACGACTTCACCAACTGGCTGCCGACTCTGCGGCAGCCGAATCTGCCCATGGAATACGTCTTCCGCTCGGCAGGCATGGTTCGCGGTACACACCCTTATGCTCTAGTGGTGGACGACCTGAAAATGGATTTATCCCCGCACCTGTACCAATGGACCGGCATGTTGGGACCCGGCGTGTGGCAGGCCCAGGTGGATCATCTCGCCTCCAATCAGATCGTGCTGGCCGCGGGCCCTCCCGCTACGAAGATCCTGGCTGGCAAGCTGCCGATCACGCCAAAAGCCGGCGATCCGCTGCTGCTCGTGACGGTGCTGACTCCGGGAGTTACCGTGCAGGTGGAGACGGTCGAAGAACCGGTCGACGGGCTTTACGACCGCCTGACCGCCAGTGTGCGCGCGGTGACCGCGAATTTTCGGGTGGTGATGGTCCCCTACCGTTACGGAGATCCTATCCCCGCGGTGAGCGACGAGTTCCGCTTCCAACCGGGTGCGGACGGGCGCACGCGCTTTACCATCGGCCGGGCGGGCAAAGTCCTGGCTAACGTGCGTTAGGCAGCACCAGGAAACTCTGTGCCACCTCGGCCGCCGATTGCACCAGTGGCGCGATCGAGCGTCCCCATTGGTAGGCCACTACCGTGACCTTCACCGGGAAGCGACTGCGGGGCGGAATCGCGGTGAAACGCAAGGTGTGACCTTCCATCTCCGCCGGCCCGGCCGCCACGTAGTACTCGACGGGCAAGCCCGAGTCGCTCTGCGCGTGAAGCGCAACGGTGGCCGTCCCGGATGCCTGATCGGGGATTGCTGGGAAGGTGATGGTTTGGGGCCGGCCGGCATTGTTGCGCTTGGGATACTTGATCTGCCCGGCCTGCTCTGTCCACGCGAAGCTCCGGTCGCCCGGGTGATAGGCGAGGACCATCAGGTTGTCGGTCGCGCCGAAGTGACTGGGGCGGATGCGAAACGTCTCCGGACCAGTCTGTTCGCCGCCGCCGGCCCACCCGCCGATGAGGCGAAACTGAATCGCGCCGGATGCGTGACCGAGGGGCTTGCCTGAGTCCGCGACGCCCTTTGGCGTCTCACTCAAGAACGCGGCGGAGACGCGCACGGAGAGCCCCTCTTCCATAGGCTGAAAGGGGATATCCTCCAGCCATGCGGCGGGAATCGGCTGCCCGTTTTGCACGAATGTGACGCGCTGGTCGCGTTTTCCGGGCGCGCCGGGCGCGAAATGCAGAGCCGACCGCGCCAGTTCCTCGTCGAGATGCCAGAAAGCCAGCGACCGGTCCCCGCGGTAGTCTTTGAACGGGGCGCAGCTATGAGAGTCGCTCAGCCAACCGGTATTCGACGGAATCTCGCGTAAAGGCAGCGAAGGACCCTCGGCAGGAATCCGGTAGTGTGCTGCCTTGCGAATGAACAACGCCGTGGCTTGCGCCAACGGCGGATTGAAGGAGAAATGACCGCCGCCGGGATCCACCAAAATGCTCATGAGCGGGCGCTCCCACATCGCACGCATTTCGAGCAGCGTGCCGCGCAGCCAGCGCCAGTGCATTTCGAGCGATTGATTGGGATTGCCCCACGACTCGTATTGTCCGCTGATGCCCAGAACGGGGACACCGTCTACCGTCGCCTTGGGGTCCCAGGCCGGCGGGTGGATGGCGGCGCTATGTAAGCCGATGAGGGCAATGGTGCGGCGCGGCTTCCAGTAGGCCAGGTTCCAGGCGAAGATGCCGGAGCCCGAATGGCCGATCGGCAGCCAGGGTGCGGAGGCGAGTTCGGTATAACCGGAGATCTCGGCAAGCCTGTCGAGCGTACTCTGTAGAACACCCTCCACCGGTGGCGCGCCGCTGTTCGGGCCGTAATGAAAGACGGTGTCGAAGCCGGGGTAAACGATTACCTCCGCCAGGCACTCCTCCGTGGCTGCATGGCGGATGGCGGTGTCCTCGAATACGGTCTTTTCCAGGATCACCTGCTGGCCGAGGATCACGCCGCGCACATGCTGGCATGCGGGCGGAATCCATAGAAAGGCATGACCGTTCCTGACTCCTGTTTCGACCGCGAACTGCCACTCTGCCGCACTGAGCGGCAAAGCCAGCAGACACGAAAATAGGATTCGACGCATCAGAATACGATCTTCACCTGAAACTGTAGAGTCTCCGCGTTGCTGTTGTAGTACGAGAGCCGACCGAATCTGGTAGTGAAACCGGCCTGACTGAGATTATAGAGCTTCAGGCCACGCAGAGTCCGGATGTCGAACGTATTCGGATGGGTCAAGCCGAAGTTCGAAGTTAGCGGAACCGAGAAGAAGTGATTCGGCAAAACGCCGCCGTTCGCCGTTCGTGGGTCGGCAATCATGTTCTCGATTGCCGCAAAAGTGGGGTTGTGCGCTGGTTAGGATGTCCGGCCGCACCGCGCACTTGGCACTCCATGGCGAACGCGGAGGCAAACGGAGACACGGAAAACGCGCGAAACGTCGGCCAATTGGGGAGTTGCAGACGGGCGGGAGGAGTTCACGAACTGTTGGAAACACGTTGTAGGGAAGGGAGTTGGCTCCCCTCTCTCAACCCTCCTCGAACAGTCTCCCGGGCTTCCCGATTATTGTTTGCGTACAAAACGCGCCCTGCCATGCCACGGAGTGAACACGAACTATCATGGTGCGCATCAACAGCGGTCGATCTTGCAATTGTGCATTTATACTGCATAATTACAAGTTGGTAGCCTATGCGACGCCGTTAAATCCCGCGTGCTTTGGAGCCTGTGCTTCGAAAGGCTGCCACCCAGTTCCCGGCGGTGGTCCTGACGGGACCACGCCAGTCGGGCAAAACCACACTGCTGAAACATGTCTTTAGCGAAGCGTCCGGTTACGTATCGCTTTAGCCGCCCGAGGTGTGCGCGGCGGCGGCGGCCGATCCGCGCGCCTTTCTGGAGATGTATCCCGCGCCCACCATCTTTGACGAGGTCCAGTACGCGCCGGATCTGTTGCCCTACATCAAGGAGAGCATCGACGAACGCCGGGACGCGCACAGCCAGTACTTTCTGACGGGATCGCAGAATCTGCTGCTCACCCAGCAAGTCACGGAATCGCTGGCTGGCCGCGCGGCAATGCTGCGGCTCTTGCCAGTCTCCCAACGCGAGGAGTTCGGGAGGCCGCTCGACCCGCTGCCTTGGGAACCACAAAAGAAGCACCCCGCGGTGAACCACCTTAGGCCAGCGGATCTGTGGAAGAACTTGCTTCGTGGCGGATATCTGAATCGGGGCGCTTTCGACTGTCGGGTGTGCAAGATCAGAGCCAGGATGAAAACGTTGAGATCCCTGCTGGAGAAAAAGTTGACATTTACAAGTCAACGGATCCCAGTAAAGGCACATTTCAGATCTTCGCAGGGAACAGTGAACACCTAAAGCTCATGTCGGCTTACCTCAATTCATCGGCAGACGGAACGTTTCGTAGCCCCGAGATGACGGACGCCGTAGGGGATACGACTTACAAAGAATACTGGATCGTCCGCCTGAATGGAGATGTGCTGATGTGCAGCAGACGTCTGGTCTGGACTGGTCCTTGGCACCCCGCCGGTGGGTGGGGAGGCAGTGGCGAAAATCTTTTGGTACTTACTGCCAAGCGACAGAATCTTGACGCGCCAAGCGTCAGATAGGTATGTTGCTGCGTAGCCGGTACCCACTGTCGTTGTAGTGTTCTCGCGCTGAGTTGCCGTCTAGAGATTTATGCTCTCGACTGGCCGAACGACCGGGCCGCCGGCCCTCTCTGCAACGGATCACCCAGCGAGTTCTGTCTAACTACCAATTCCAGTGCGTAATGCTCCCCGCAGGATAGAATTCGGAACCATCGAACGGCCTGATCTTCTGCCTTCAGATAAGCGGCGGCCGTTTCCCGGCGAACCCCGGTTTCCTTCTGGATACTCCCCAACGGCCAGTTAAGCCGGCCAGCGCGATCACCCGCTGTTGTCGTTTCTCTTCACTCAAGACATTGCTCACGTCGGTGGAGATTGCCGCCAGCCATCTCACCGGCGTCCCGGTGAAGGCGAACATGGTTTCCGGCTTCATCACCGCGCTCCAGTCGGCGGTGCTGGCCATCGAGAACGAACTCGGCACGGCGGCGGCGCGGAACTACGTCCTGAAGAACGGCGCGGTCACCGTTACCGGCCTGAAGACGTTCCAGGACGGCGCGGAGTTCGGGTCGGGGAGCAAAGCCGCCACGGGCCTGGTGCGCCTGCCCAACCTCGGTGCGGTCAAGTGGCGCAAGGCCGACAACTCGGGCGACCTCGGGATGGCCCTGAACGCCAGCAACCACGTGGCGATGGACGCCATCATCGACTTCGCGGCGGGCCAGACGTTCGGCGCGTTCTCCTACCCGGATGCCACGACCACCAGCAAGGGCATCGTCCAGATCGACCCGGTCGGCGGGCTGGCGGTGGCGGCTGGGGTGGCGTCGTTGGCGGCGACAGGCGTGGTCGCAGGGACGTACCCGAAGGTCACCGTGGACGTCAAGGGGCGCGTCACAGGCGGCACAACGTTGGTTTCTGGCGACCTCCCCGCCCACACCCATGTGGCCACTGACATAGTCTCCGGTGCGCTGCCGTTTACGATCCAGAAGGCGGGAACGGCCATCGGAACGCGCCGCGCGTTGAATCTGATCGAGGGCGCCAACATTACACTGACGGTTGCGGACGATTCCGGCAACGACCGCGTGAACGTCACCGTCGCGGGGGCGGGCACAACCACCCACAACCTCCTCTCCGCGACGCATCCGGACACCGTCGCTGCCGCAACCGTCCTGGGCGATCTGGTCGCGGCCAACGGGACGCCGGCCTGGGCGCGCCTGGCGGGGAACACCACCTCGACCCGGAAGTTCCTGCGGCAGACCGGGACGGGCACCGTGTCCGCACTGCCGGCATGGGACACGCTTCTGGCGGGAGACATGCCCGCGCACACCCACGCCGAGTCGGACGTCACCAGTCTGGCGACCGATCTGACGAACCGCCCGGTGAAGGGCGGCGCATGGGCCGTCTCGAAGGCGGCTGTCATCAACTCCTCCGGCCAACTGGACGGCGCGGCCGGAACCGCCACGGACTGCGTCCTGGTGAACGGCAGCAGCGCGGCCAAGGCTAACGCCACCCACACCCATGCCGCCACGGATATCGTCAGTGGCACCCTCGACAACGCGCGCACGTCAGGCTCGGCCAACGCCACAGCGAGCACCCTGGTCCTACGCGACGGCTCCGGCGGCGCGTCGTTCTCCTACGTGGCGGCGAATAATCAGTGGGCCTACCTCGACTCCCACTTCCAGTCGCTCGAGTCGGGCGCCTATCAGACGGTCGGCGGTCCCTTCGAGAACATGGCGAAGTACGCCGAGGACTTCACCGCCGCGACCTGGGACAAGAACGGCGGGTCGTGCTCGGCCACCGCGAACGCCATCGCCGCGCCGGATGGCAACTCGACCGCGGACACCATCACGGCAGTGACCGCGACGCCGGTCATCCAGCAGCAGGTGGCGGGCCTGGTGTCTGGAGGCCAGTACACGTTCTACGTGTGGGCGAAGGTCGCGTCCGGAACGAAACAGGTGTCCATCGCCATCGTGGACAATGCCTATGCTGGCTATCTCGCGGGCCCGACGAGCATCACGCTCACGACCGCATGGCAGCGGTTCAAGATCACCGGCACGCTGGCCGGAGGGCAGACTGGACTCTGGATTGTCGTGCGGCAGTTCGCGGGCAATGGCGACAACTGGACAAACGGTGCCATCTACCTGTGGGGCGCGTGCCTGCAGCAGGGCAACGATCCGAAAAGCGGGTACGCCCGTACGTGGGCGTCGCAGACCGGCTTCGTCGCGGCCGGAGTCGCGTGCGGCGCGACCGTGATAGCGGCCAAGGACAACGCGGAGTCACCGCTTCGGATCTATGGCCCTGGATCGAACCTCGCAGATCACCGTCTGCTCGAGGTCACCGGCGCCGGCGAACTCATCGTCGCGGGCGGTACCGGCAACGGTTACCGCCTGGCGGAATTGATGGGCGCCACGAATCCCTCCGGTTGGTCCGGCGTGCTCAAGGTGAAGAACCCAGCCGGGGCCACGGCGGGCTACATTCTCCTCTACGCGAACCCGTAATACCCGAAAGGACAAATCGATGAAGCTAACCCTGGATCACACCCAGCGATTGAACCTGCACGCCTTGCTGGGCGCACAGCGTACCGACGTGGGCTCTATTCGCGCGATCTGGAGCATTCAGGATCGCGTCGCTCTCGACGCCGATGAAGAGACGGCGGTCGAAGTACAACGTGAGGTTGTCGCCGGTCAGGATCGTGTGGTGTGGAACCCCGCCCTCTCAATCCAGGCCAAGGAGTTTGAGTTCACCGACGCGGAGGTCGCCCGAATCAAGACGGCCCTCCAGTCCTGGGACTCCTATGGCGCGGGCGTTGACCGGAACTGGTTGGAACCGCTGCTTCGGTCGCTGTTCTCCACGGAATTGCGCTAACACCACGATTCGCTGAAGTCGCATAGAATCGTCGGATGGTCTCCCGTCGAAAGTCGAAGTTCAGAAACAGAACCCTCAGTGTCCAGCCGTGGTTCTGCGATGAATGCGCGATGTACGGAGCTGTGGGGCTGGTCCCCGCGCCGGACGGCGGGAGCCAGTCCCCGATTGCTGCAATCCAGGACACTCACCGAACACTGTCGCCTGATTGTGGCGGCCGCCGTCTCACCGTTTGCGCCCTTCAGAAGTTGGATCTGACCGACTGAGCCCGGGTCACACTGCCAATCACCCTCTTTGGGCCTACTTGCACTTCCGGAGATGCTTGATTCGACCAGGCGTGTCACCTCGACGAGGGCGCATTGCCGGTAATCTGATGGGCTTCTATTACGGCACCTGCCCTGGCTCCGGGAATTCGTGAACGTCAACCGCCCCGCGAGTGAACATGCACCCCGCAGAACAAGCGAGCACCCCGCTTGACATCGGATGTAATTCTCCTATATCGTTTGTGCTGGCTCACACAATTAGCCGTAATCTCAAGTATTCAAAGGAGAAGCTCAAATGGACCAAGGCGCAGGCGGTTTGTTCAGCGGCGTGTTTTCGATCGTACTACTCGCGGTCATGGTAATTGTGATCGCTTCGATGTGGAAGGCCTTCTCGAAGGCCGGCCAACCGGGATGGGCAGCGATCGTTCCCATCTACAATCTCGTGGTCCTGCTCAAGATCGCTGGCAAACCGGTTTGGTGGCTGATCCTCTTCCTGATTCCATTCGTCGGCCTAGTGATGTGCTTCATTGTATTCATCAGCCTTGCAAAAAGCTTTGGCAAAGGGGCCGGGTTCGGTGTAGGGTTAGCCCTGCTTGGCTTCATCTTCTTCCCGATCCTGGGCTTTGGGGATGCCCGGTACCAGGGCCCGCTATCCGGTGCGCCGATCCGCGCGTAGCCGCCTTGCCACAGCGTGGATCTGAGCCATGAACCGGCATTCGTTGTGGACCATCGCTGTTGCTACGCTTCTGGTGTGTTCATCCGCCTGCCGTCAAAAGCAGGCCCAGAACGTAGTGCCGCCAGTCGACCCGATCATCAAGGTGCCTGGGGCATTTGTGTTTCGCGGTGAGCCTGGTGTCCGCGCGATTACGCCGACGGAGTCGGGGAGCCTCCTGAACTACGCTCGGGCGCATCAGAGCGACCCCAAGACGCTCAGCGACGCAGCCTGTGCTTTGCTTGAGTCTGGCAACCCGCAGCAGGCCGTCAACTTGCTGGAACGAGCCCAAGCCGCAGCGCCGCGTGACCCCGAAATAGCCTACAACCTTGCGCGCGCGCTGTATCGGCAGGGCAAGCCTGAAGAGGCGCTGAAGCAGGCAGACAGAGCTGTGCAGCAGCGGCCGACGTTCGACGAGGCGCGCCTGCTGGGTGCCGGCATCGACGCGGAACAAGGGAGACCTGATTCGGCTGAGCAGCGGTTGCGCAAGCTTCTGAATGCAGTCTCCGTGATCGCGCGCGTCATCCAGGGGGTTGTCGAACTGAAGCGCGGACATGTGCCCCAAGGCCTCGCGATCTTCCAGTCTCTTCTCTCTGCCAATCCGAATGACCCGCTGCTGGAATACAACACAGGGGTCGCTCAGCAGCTTAGTCAAAATCTTCCCGCAGCCGAAAAACTATATCGCGGAGCGTTAGCTAACGACCCCAACCTAGCTGAAGCTCACTATAACCTCGGGACTCTGCTGGCCAGCACCGGCCAACCGGCTGCCCAGGACGAATTCCGTAGCGCAGTGAAGTTGAAACCAGAACTCGGCTCCACGCTGGCGAAGAGTCCGCCGCTCAAAATTAAACCGGACGATCAAACTGCGGTGGCCGAAATGGTCCGCTCTATTCAGTTGTTTGTTACCCAGCTCTTTCACGGCAAACAGGCAATGACCGTCCAGGAGGCCACTAAGGCTGGCAAGGTCGAGACGGTTTTCGTTTCAACGGGTGCCGGCAGCGGGGATGCAGTGCGGGTCCAGGTTTCGAAGACATCGCAATCCGGGTCCGGTGTCCTGTCGATCTCGATTCCACCGGGCTCTGTGTTGCGGAGCACCACCGGCAGCTTTCGCGATCTAGTCGTTGCGCAATTGCGCGGGCGCGAATCAAAGCCCGGCTTGCTAATGCCTGCTCCGACGATTTCGTTATCCGGAACTGGTTGCCGAGCCTGATCGCGACATCTCCCTGTGGCATTCCAGCTACGTTCAGACGTACCTGGAACGCGACGTGCGCTCGCTACGCCAAGAAGTAGATTGCATGGCCTCGGCTTTCGAGCACGACGAGCTCAAGGCAGCCCTTACACTTCCGGCGCGCGGATAGGCTCTGACGATCTCCCACTGCGTCGCCGCCGGCAGCGAAATCCCGAGTTGCTTCTCCAGTTGCTCCAAGCGTTAGAACGGGATTCCGCAACCGTACTTGAGTTGCGCGATCATCGCCGAGGCCATCTCGTCGTACTTCTCCGGGCCAACTCCATCTGGCTCTTGTGCCGTAAACACCTGTCCGCAGGCGCCGCAGTGCAGCCGCTGGAGCGAGTAGACGGTCGCGGCCAGCGGCGCCTGCCCCACGATCCGCACCAGCACCTTCGGCTCCCTTTGCCCGCGCACATTGCCTCGCTCACCTCGACGCGGTCGGCAGCAGGGCGATTACAGTTTGCGTGCGGGTCTTCATCGGGTGAACCGTATCTTACCAAAACCCTGGAAATCCGATGCTTGAGCGGGAGGCGGATGGTTGAGCAGTAGGTCCGAATCCACAGCCTCCGGCGGACCGTTCCCACTGTCGGCCAAACCACAGGGAAAATCACTCCCACGAACAGCCGAGGCCGCCCGATGCAGCGATGCCGCCAATTCGAGGGCGGAACCCGCATGCTACACTTTACGCTTCGTATGGAGATGGAACCACCGGAGGTGCCTGAATGATTCTCACGCTTGCCGGAGGGGTGGGTGCAGCGCGCTTCCTCGACGGACTGACGCGCGTGTTCCCGCCGGGCGAGGTATACGTTTTGGGCAATACCGCGGACGATACCGAGATCTACGGTCTGCACATCTCCCCCGATCTCGATACGGTCATGTACACCTTAGCCGGGTTGGCGAATCCCGTGGAAGGCTGGGGCATCCACAACGATACCTTCGAAAGTCTGGCGGCTCTTGGCAGGCTTGGCGAAGAAGTCTGGTTCCGGCTCGGCGATCGCGATCTCGCTACGCACATTTTCCGGAGCAATCAGCTACGCGCCGGGTCCAGTCTCAGCACCATAACCGCGCAGATGGCGAAGCAGTTGGGCGTGCGTTCTTCGGTGGTTCCGATGAGCGACGATCCCATACGCACCATAGTTTACACGAAACACGGCGACCTGGCCTTTCAAACCTACTTCGTCAGGCGGCGCGCCAAGGACCGGGTGCTCGGAGTGACGTTCCAGGGGGCTCTGGAGTCGCGTCCCGCGCCGGGTGTGCTGAAGGCCATTCGCGGGGCGGCCGGCATTGTATTCTGTCCGTCGAATCCGCTGATCAGTGTGGGGCCGATTTTGGCCGTACCAGGGATTCGGGCAGCCATAGCCGGACGCAAGTGTCCCTCGGTGGCCATCTCGCCGATTGTCGGCGGACAGGCGATTAAAGGGCCGGCCGCGCGTATGATGAAAACGATGGGGATGGAGGTTTCGGCCCTCGGTGTCGCCAGGATCTACCAGGAACTCGTCGATGTGCTCGTGATCGATACCGTTGACGCGGACCTTGCGCCGGCGATCGAGAAACTCGGCATGAAGGTCGTGGTTACGAACACGATGATGACGGGATTACCGGTGAAGAAGGCGCTGGCGCGCACGGTGGTTAAGGCCCTTCAGAAATTCCGAGCGTAATGAAACTGCAGATCGCAAGCTTGAAAACGTTGCCGGAGATCCGGCCGGGCGATGATTTGGCGCCGCTGATTCGGGATGCTGCCCTGCGCGAAGGGAAGGAGATCGGAGCCAGCACGATTCTGGTGCTGGCTCAGAAGATCGTTTCCAAGGCCGAAGGCGCGATGGTGGACCTGCGCACCATCCAACCTTCCGAATTCGCCGTCTGCTGGGCCAGGCAATGGCAGAAAGACCCAAGGGCCGTCGAACTGGTTTTGCGCCAGTCCCGCCGCATCGTCAAGATGGACCGTGGCACGATTGTCGCCGAGACTCACCATGGCTTTGTCGCGGCCAATGCCGGCGTAGATCAGTCGAACGTGCCAGGGGACGAGTTTGCGGTCGTTCTGCCGACCGATCCGGATCTTTCGGCTCGCCGCCTGCGTTTGGGTCTAAACTGTGGCGCGGTAATCATCAGCGATAGCTTCGGCCGGCCATGGCGGGAAGGCTTGGTGGGCGTGGCCATCGGCGTATCCGGAATGGACGCGGTCGTTGATCTGCGCGGCTCCTGCGATCATGAAGGTCGCCCGCTGAGCGCGACGATTGTGGCTCGCGCGGATGAATTGGCGGCGGCGGCGAGCCTGTTGATGCCAAAGGCTGGCGGCGTGCCGGCCGTGCTGATCGACGGATTTGAGTGGGAGCGGAACGAAGGCACGGCGCGGTCGCTGGTTCGCCGCCCGGAACTCGATCTGTTCCGCTAACTTCGATGAGTCGTCCGTCTCTGCGGCGGCGCTCCGATGGAGTGAAATCGTGCAATCGGTTGCACCAGCCGGATTCCCCGCTTTCTAGGTATTATTTAGGGCTATAGCGCTTGACACTCCCTATTCGCATGGGTTGTAATAGTGCAATCGGTTGCGAAGGAGATCGTGCAATGAATCAGAGACTACTGGTGACCCTGCTGGCGTTCAGTCTGGGAGCCACCACACTATTTGCGCAGGGCGGCGCGCGGGCAACGGCATGGGCACATCGTACGCCCGGCCAGACCGACATCCCCCAAGATAAAGAACTGAGTTACTACATCGACAACGTCTGGAAGTTGGAAGTGACTGGCAAAGCTCCAGAAGCGACCAAGGCCGCATGGACGGAACTGAACAAGAAACGGATGACCGGCTATTGCGTGGATTCCTATACCCTGGCGTTGTACCCGACGCCAATGGGTCACAAAGGGGTCATTCTCGATTTCGGCGGCAAGGGACAACTGGTGATGGTGACCGAGTTGCAGCCCGGACAGTCCACCTCATGGCATACCTTCGGCTACAACGGCGAGCCGATGTACTACGTGGTGCAAGGCGAGGGCAAGACCGAGTGGTACAACGACGCGCCTCCGGAAGATGGTGGCATGCCCTTAAAGCACTATGAGTGGGGTAAGGGCTCCTTCTGGGCCATTCCGCCCGACCACTACATTCGCCACACCAATACCGGCAAAGTTCCCACCCGCGTGGTGGAGATGGTCGGATACGGCGTGAATCTCTATCCTTACGTGAAGGCGGAATCGCGCATCGGCGCTGAGAGCAAGGACGAGACCGACGCCGCCCGCGGCAAGACGTTGGAAACCGCGACGCTCAACGTTTCCTTCTACAAAGACCTGCGGGAGTTGAAGGTCGTTCCGCGCGAATACCGCGGCACTGCCAGTTCGTTCTTCGACCTGGGCGCGACCTCCGGCCATAAGACGCACCCCAATACCCACATCAGCCAGTTGCTTCGCGAGAAAGCAAACGCCCACAAGCACGATGGACAACCCTGGTTCGTCTTCCTCGCCGGGCGCGGGCATGACTACTGGGCTCCCGTGGATAGCCTGGAAGCTTTCAAAGATGAACTCGCCAAAGGGAAGGCCCACCTGGCCACCTACAAGGAGGGCTCGATCTGCGCCGTGCCTGCCGGTCCTCACTGGCACCAGCACTGGAGTGAAGATCCCAACCAGTTGTTGCGCTACATTGCGGTGGTTCCGCGTCTTGTGACGATGGATCCGCCGAGCGGCAAGTAAGGCGCCGTAACCAAGTTGTCCCAGCTATACTCCAGGAGGATGGCATTAAGCTGTCCTCCTGGAAGCAGCAAACTGCATCACAAAGGCTGAAATGATCTCCCGAAAGCACATCTTCTGGCTTTCTCTCCTTCTCTTCGCCCCCCTGCTCTCCGCCCACACTGTCAGCCTGTCTTACGCCGAAGTCATCGTGGAAGAACACCAGGTGCGTTGGAACCTCAAACTCCCCTTGCCGGAACTGGATCTGCTGCTGGACCTGGATGCCAATCACGATGGCCGCGTGGATGCAGCGGAGCTCGCCGGCTCGCAAGACAAGTTGCGGCAATATATCTTCTCGAAACTAGGGGTGACGGAAGGCGGGCGGGATGTCGCAGGCGCGCTGGGACCACTTGCGACGTGGAAGGATCCCGAAGGCCACGAATTCATTCAGACGCAAGCGCTCTTCGGCGATAAGGGGCAGAGCTTTGGCCGCCTGGTTTTACGGTGCGATCTACTGCGGGATGTGTTGGCAACGCACCGGACACTGGCGAAGATCACCGCGGGCGGGCAGGTACAGGAGTTCGTCTTCGAAGCGGGACGAAGTTTCTCCGTCAATGCGCAGCCTTCGACGTTGCAGAGCATCTTACAATTCGTCCGCATGGGCGTGCTGCACATTTTCACGGGCTATGACCATATCGCGTTTCTACTGGGACTGTTACTGATCGGCGGGTCGTTTAAGACGCTGCTTAAGATTGTGACCTCCTTCACGGTGGCGCACAGCATCACGCTGGCGCTGGCGGCCTTCGGCATCGTCAATCTGCCAAGCTGGATTGTGGAGTCCGGGATCGCGCTTTCCATCATGTATATCGCGCTCGAGAATCTCTTCTTCAAGAAGTTCGACCGCCGTTGGATGATCACCTTCTTCTTTGGGCTGGTACATGGCTTCGGCTTTGCCGCCGCGTTAAAGGAGCTGGATCTTTCGCGTCATTTGCTGACGACGGCTTTGTTCGCTTTCAATTTCGGCGTGGAGGCGGGCCAACTCTGCATTACCGCCGCGCTGCTCCCGGTGATTGTTTATCTGGGCCGGCAACGGAACAGCGCGCTACTGGTTAGAGCCTGCTCGGTGATGATCTTCGCGCTTGGCACCTTTTGGTTCGTGATGCGGATTTCGGAGCGGTCGTAACCGATGCGCGACTTACACAACCTCACCCGCGATGAAGCTTACGCTCTGATCCACGCCGATGGCGGTGCGCTGGAAGAGTTGTTCGACGCGGCGGCTGAGGTTCGCAGGCAGCGCACCGGACGGATCATCACTTACTCGCGCAAGGTTTTTATACCGTTGACCAACCTTTGCCGCGACGTCTGCGCATACTGTACCTTCGTACGAACTCCAGGAGATCCGCGCGCACACACGATGACGCCGGAGGAAGTGCTTGCCGTGGCCGAGGCGGGCCGCCGCGCGGGATGCAAGGAGGCGCTATTCAGCCTCGGAGAACGTCCCGAATTGCGCTATCCGGAGTATCAGTCATGGCTGACGGAGCGGGGCTATCAGTCGACCATCGATTATCTGGCGGCCATGTGCCGGCTGGTATTCGAGGAAACCGGATTGGTGCCGCACGCCAATCCAGGCAGCATGACCCTCGCGGAAATCCAGCAGTTGAAAGCCTTCAGCCCGAGTATGGGAATGATGCTGGAGTCCACTAGTCCGCGCCTGTTGCGCCCAGGACAGGCGCATCACGCTTGCCCCGACAAGGTGCCCGCGGTGCGATTGCATACGCTCGAAGCCGCCGGTGAATGCGGCGTGCCGTTTACCACAGGGATTCTAATCGGCATCGGAGAAACCTTGGATGAGCGTGTCGATGCGCTCTTCGCGATCCAAGCAGTGCATGAGCGCTACGGCCACATCCAGGAAGTCATCGTGCAGAATTTCCGCGCCAAGGCCGACACGCGCTTTGCGCAGTGGCCGGAGCCCGAACCGCTGGACCTGATGCGGACCGCGGCGGTGGCGCGCCTGATATTTGGCTTGCAGGTGAATGTCCAGATTCCGCCCAACCTGACGCCGGATCACTATGGCGCGCTGCTGCGCTCCGGCATCAACGATTGGGGCGGGATCTCGCCGGTGACGCTGGATCATATCAACCCGGAAAAAGCCTGGCCGGAAGTGGGCCGGCTGAAACAGGTCACCGAACTCGCGGGCTTCGAATTGCGCGAGAGGCTTTCGGTGTACCCGGAGCATTTGAGAGAAAATTCAACGCTGTGGCAGGCGCCGAGCGCTTCCCGCCTTGGCGGGTTGGCGGATGCGGCAGGTCTGGTGCGCAGGGAACAAGAGTGCTGGTGAATCGAGGAGCCATGCTGAACGTGAACAAGCTGCTGAACGCCTGCGATCCCGCAATTGCTGCCATTCTCGACCGTTGTCTCGACGGCGGGGAGACCGGTATTGCGGAAGGGGAGTTGCTGTTCAGCGCCGCGGGCGCGGACTTACGGGCGGTGATCGGTGTCGCGGATCAACTCCGGCAATGGGCCAATGGGGACCGCGTCACCTATGTGGTCAACCGCAATATCAACTTCACCAACGTCTGCGTCAAGCGCTGCGGCTTCTGCGCCTTCAGCCGCGGTCATCGCGCCGAAGAAGGTTATTACCTGCCCGTGGAAGAAGTAGTGCGGCGCGCCACAGAGGCGTGGGACCTGGGCGCGACTGAAGTCTGCGTGCAGGCGGGGCTGCCTCCGCGCATGCAAGGGTCGCTCTACGTGGAACTATGCCGCGCGATCAAAACGGCGGTCCCCGGGATCCATATCCACGGCTTTTCTCCGGAGGAAGTCTTGTACGGAGCCGAGTGTTCCGGCTGTAGCCCGAAGGAATATCTGATCGCCTTGAAGGAAGCGGGCGTTGGCTCGCTACCTGGCACATCAGCCGAAATTCTGAACGATAAAGTACGCGACCTGATTTCGCCGGGCCGCATTTCCACCGCGCGCTGGCGGGAGATCATCTCTACTGCGCACCAACTGGGGATCCCGACCACTTCGACGATCATGTACGGTCACGTCGAAACCGCCCGCCACTGCGCTGAGCATCTGGCGCTGTTGCGCGACATTCAGAAAGAAACCGGCGGCTTCACCGAGTTCGTGCCGCTCAGCTTCATTCACAGTGAAGCGCCCATGTATACCAAGGGACTGGTGCAGGGAATCCGCGAGGGCGCTACGAAGGACGAAGTGCTGCGCATGTACGCCGTCTCGCGCATCATGTTGAACGGGCATATCGCTCACATTCAGGCGAGTTGGGTGAAACAAGGCATCGAACTGGCCAAGCAGTGCCTGGGCGCCGGTGCGGACGATCTGGGCGGCACGCTCATGAACGAGAGCATTTCCACCGCGGCAGGCGCGTCCCACGGGCATTTCCTGCGGCCAGTGGATTTACGCATCGCCGCGCGCGATGCCGGCAGAGTTCCGGTGGAGCGATACACGACCTATCGCGTGCGCCGGATTCTCGCTGAGGAACCGGTGCCGGCCGAACCCCTGGATGCACTGGATACCGATCGCGATTACTTCGGTTCCTACCGGGAGTTGGTCGCCTCCGAAGGCTTCCGTTTCCAGAAGCCGAGGCAGATCTCAGATCAGTTGCCCGTACTGCCGTAACTGCGACGCGCGACGGCAACAGCAGCCAGGGCGCATAGCCCGCCACCGAGCGCGACTGTCATGCTGGCGTGCAGCCTCTCCGCCGCGAAGCCGGCGGCCAGGCTGCCGAGCGGTGGGACTCCGAGGAATACCAGCGAGTAGAAGCTCATGACGCGCCCGCGCATGCTCTCGCTTGCCAGACTCTGCATCATGGTTTGGGTGCCCGCCAGCATCAGGACATAACCCGCCCCGATCAGGAGCAACATTACCAGAGAGAGTGCGAAGCTGCGGGAAAAACCGAGTACCACCAGAGCGACACCCGCGACTGCGGTCGCTGCGAACGAAGCGGCGGGCAGGCCGCTGGTCGATTGTTTCGACGCAAGCGCGAGGGAGGCGACGATGGCGCCGGCTCCGGAAGCTGAGATCAGCCAGCCGAGTCCCACGGGCCCGGAACTCAGGCGTTCCACAGTCAGTACGGGCAGCAGCGTGAGATACGGACTGCCCGCCACGCTGAAAATCGCGAGGTTCAGCAACATGGCGCTCAGGACTGGGGATTGACGGATGAAGGCAAAGCCCTGGCGCAGCAACTCCCAACCGCCGGCAGGGTCGGCAGTCCGGAGCTGGGCATCCACCTTCATCATCATCAGGGCGAAAATCACGGCGACAAAGCTGAGAGAGTTCAGAACGAAACAGATGCCCTCGCCCCAAGCGGCCACAACCGCGCCGGCCAGAGCGGGACCAACCACTCGCGCCGCATTCACCAGCGATGAGTTCAGCGCAATGGCATTGGAAAGGTCTTCAGGCCCCACCATCCCGGTGTAGAACGATTGCCTCACCGGGTTCTCAAATGCGTTGATGATCCCCAGGATCAGGGAGAAGAACAGCAGCCAGTTGGGCGTGATGACGCCGGTCAAGGTCGCTCCTGCGAGTCCCGCGGCCTGCAGCAGGCCGAATACTTGCGCCCAAATCAGCAGTTGCCGGCGGTCCACGCGATCGGCGATGACGCCTGCGATCGGTGTGAGCAGGAAGGCCGGCGCGCTGGATGCGAACGCCGCCATTCCAAGGAATAGCGACGAATGGGTCAGCCGGTAGGCCAGCCAGCCCAACGCCACGCGCTGTGCCCAGGTGCCGGTAACCGATAGGACTTGGCCGGCGAAGAACCAGCGGAAATTCCGGTTGCGAAACGCACGGAATGTGCCGGCGGTCATTGACCCCAGTGCAGGCCGATCATAAGCCCCAGTTCAGGCCGATCATCGGCCAGTAAATCGGCACCAGGAACATCACGATCAGGCCTTCGATCAGCGTGAGCACCGCGCCGACCTTGAGCAAGTCGCGGCCCTCAAAGTAGCCGAACGAATAACCGAGCACCAGCACCGACGATTGATACACGAACAACTTGCCACCGGAGGCGAAGTTCCAAAGCATTGCGATAGCCACTGGATTGTAGCCGTGGCTCTGTGCGTACTTAATGAGAACCGGGAGCGATGTGCTGATCATCGAGAGTTCGCTGGCCAGCGCGAAATGATACACGAAGCCGGTCCAGTAGAGCGCGCTGGCGGCCCAGAAGTTGCTGGCGAGCATCGGTTCCATCCACGACATCATGACCCCGGTCAAGGTGTCGAGAGCCTTGGTCTTGATCAGGACCTCGCCCATACTGAGAGCCCCGCCGAGGAAGATGATCAGCAGAAAGTTGATGGACCGCACATCCTTGGTCCGCAAAACTCCGATTGCCGGCAGCGAAACGGCGAGCCCGATTCCCATCGCAATTACCGCGGGACTGACTCCGTGCAGCGCATCGGTGGACCAGAGCGCGATGGCCAATACCAGCCATGCCAGCGCCTTCTTCTCGGCCGTCTTCCACGGACCCAGGGCGTCCAGCGAATCCTTTAGATATTTGCGGCCGCCGGGGAGTTCTTTTTTCTCTGGGGGATAGAGCCACAGGATGGTCAGCCAGCAGGCCACGATGGTGAGCAGTGTGGCGGGCAGGTACGCGATGAAGTACAAACTCCATGAGATCGGGTGTCCGGTAAGTTTTTCCACCAGCCCGCGAGTGAGGATGCTGGCTCCGCCGGCCAGTATCATCTTGTTGAAGAGCCCGCAGGTATAGGTCAGGATGATGAACATCCCGCGGCCGATGTTGCTACCCTTTTCCACGCCGAAGGCCACTACCATGCCCATCAGCATCGGTGCGATGATGGCGACTTGCGCCATGCCGGAAGGCACCAGGAAATTCAGCACGAAGACCAGCAGAATCACGCTCAGCAACAGGCGCGCATAGGAAGTGCCGACGATGCCCAACACCATGTAGCCGATGCGCGAGGCCAATCCGGAGCGCGAGGCCGCTTCACCCATCAGCATGGCGCCGAACAGGAACCAGGGTGTGCTATCGGTGAACCCGGCGAAGGCGGTGTCGAACTTCGTCACTCCCAGCGCCCAGAACAGGTAGCAGCCCAGCAGTGCCGTCAGACCGTGATCGATCGGCTCGAGCGCCCAGTAGATGACCATCAGCGCCACGATCGCCAAAGCATGCTTAGCCTTGGCCTCGAGCGCCAGCGGAGCGAACCAGATGATGAGAGCCAGCAGCGGGCCCAGCACCATTCCGATCAGAGCTTTTAGCGGAGGATGTTGCGGGGCCGATTCGATTCCCGGTGCGGGAGTGACGGTGCTCATAAGGGGCTCTTAACCTTTCGCCTGTTGGCAGATTGCGTATGCGATTTCCGCGTAGACGTTCGCCATGTTGACGAGATCGTCGAGTTCAAAACACAACCGGTTGGTCTGCGGGTCGCGGCGGCGCGGCGGACCGAACGTGAGCGAGGAAATGCCCGCTTCGTTGAAGACGTTGTTGTCCCGCCACATGCTGACCACTTCCTGCGGCGCTTCGGGCAGGGGGTCCTGTCCGGTAACCTTGCGGAACGCCTTCGTGACCTCATCGGCCAGGGGTTCGATCCCCGTGCCCACGGCTCCGGTGCGAGCCAGAAAGGTTTCGACTTTGGCGCCCACCTGCACGGCATCGACCGCACGCTGCAATTCAGCCTGGATACGGAGCGGATCTTCGCCGGGTAGGATACGCACGTCGACATAGATCGCGCAGTGCGTGGAAGTGCGGTTCGGGCGATAGGGCACTCCGCCGCGAATCGCTCCGATATTGACTTTGGGGACCACCCGCCCGCAGGGGGATTGAATCGTGTGCCGGGTTTCGTAGTCGCGCGCCCAGGCTTCGATCGCCTGAATCACGTGCGCCATTTTCACGATGGCGTTGGGGTGGTCGCTGATATTGTCCGGCCGCTGCGAACGCGGCGTGTACTGATTCACGCCGGGCACTTTCACCTTGAGATAGCACGCGCCGCAGGCGAGCCAGGAGATACCGAAGTCCGTCGTCTCGGCCACCAGCGCATAATCGGCGCGGACTCCATGCGACACGAGGTGACGGCTGCCGAACCCTTTACCTTCGTAGGTGAGGCCCTGATATTCATCCACCGGACCCGCACCCGTTTCACCTACAACGCCAGTGAAGATGACGTCGCCGGGAATCGTCACGCCGGAATCGCGCAGCGCCTTCAAAGCGATCATCGTGGTGGCCATCAGGCCGCGGTCATTGAGGATGGTGTGACCGAAGAACTTGTTGCCTTCGCGCCAGGCGCCGATGCGATTGAGGTCCGGAGCCTGCATTCCCCAATCGAACTCCGGCCCTGAAATTTCCGTATCGAGATGCGAATTGAAAAGCAGGCTCTTGCCGCCACCCGCGCCGGGCAGCACCGCAACCACGTTGGCGCGGTCGCTCAGAATCGGCTGTAGATGTGCGTTCAGCCGATTCTCTTGCAGCCAGCCGCAAACCACTTCGGCCAGAGGCAGTTCATGCCCCATCGGGCTGAAGGTGTTAGCCATCTTCAGCGCCAGTTCGGCTAGTTCTTCGGGCTTGATATAAGCTGCGAAATTGACTTGTGAAGACATAGTTTCGTCCGAATTGGTGTAGTGGCAAGCGCCGCCATCAGGCGCCGTCCAGAGCACGCGCTACCGCCCGGCGCAGGAATACTCCTAGCAGGTGGCGTTTGTAATCCGCTGCGCCTTCGTTATCGTCGATGAGTTCCGCATCGTCGGCTAGCACCTCGGCGGCTTGGGGGATGAGCGCTTCAACTTCTTCTCTGGAACCTCGAAGCATCTCTTCCGCCGCGGCGGAGCGGCGGGGAAAGGGGCACAGGCAACCGATGGCGATGCGCGCCTGGCTGATTGTGGCGCCACCGTCGGGCGTGTCCAGTACCACCGCCAGACCGAGCGCCGGACGCTCGCGAATCTGATACTTCACGTACGCGGCGCGCTGCACGGGAAGGAGCACGGGTATGTGGATCGAGGTGAGCAACTCGCCGGGCTCCAGGCTATTGGAGTACGCTCCGTTAATCAGTTCATCCACGCGCAGTTCGCGCGCGCCGGACTCTCCTTCCGTGCGCACAACGGCTTCCAATGCGAGCAGTAACGTAGCCGGGTCCGAATGCGGTTCCGCGAAACACAGGTTGCCGCCGATGGTGCCGGAAGCTCGCACCCGCACATTGGCGACGTGCGACTCCATCTCCGCCACCACCGGAAGTTTCTCGCGGATCAGGGGGGAGCGCTCAATGTCCCGGTGGGTACACGCGGCGCCGATGTCGATCCAGTCGTTGGCCGCCTGAATCGAATTGAGCCCCGGGATGACTTTGATATCCACCAGATGCTGGTACTGCAGGGCGCGATGGCGCAACGCCAGCAGCAATTCCGTGCCGCCGGCGTAGCAACCGCCTTCCTCGCCATGCTCCAGCAGCATCCGCGACGCTTCGGTAATCGTCGCGGGCTGGTGGATTTCAAACCGGTTCAGTGGCGTCATAGTTTACGAAGCCGCGGCAGAACCTCTTTTCCGAGCAACTCGATGGAACGGTCGTATTCGTCGAAGCGAAAGCGGAAATCGAATACGATCAAATCGATTCCCACTTCGAGGAATTTCTGCACTTCGCGCACGATGTCGTCCGGGCTGCCGGCGAGGAAGGAACCTTCCAGGTCTTCCCACTTCGTGAAGGACCCTGCCTCCGGCTTCACCCAGAATTTCTGTTTGTTCGCGTTGTCCAGCAGACCATCTACATTGACTTTGCGGAGCGCGGTTTCGCGGTCCACGTCAATGCTGGTGATCGGGATGCAGCCCTCCAGCACGCGACTCCGCCCCGACGCCTGTGCATCGTCACGCAGCTTCTGAACCCGTTTCTTGTAGGTGTCGAGCGTAATCCGTCCGGGCAGCCAGCCTTCGCAGTACGCCAGGGCGCGCCGCACGGAAGCGGGCGTGCCGCCGGCATACCAGATGTCCGGGGTTTTGGCGGGACGCGGCTTGAAGCCCACTTCGCCAATCTTGTAGTACTGTCCTTCGTGGCTGAAGTGGTCCTTGTTCCATGCGTTGCGCATGATGGCCACCTGCTCTTCCACCAGTTCGTCGCGCTTCCATTCGCCGGTGCCGAGCGCGTCGAATTCGACCTGGAAATTTCCCAGGCCCATGGAGAGAATCAGGCGGTCGCCCACCATGTATTCCAGCGAGTTGACCATCAGCGCGCACAGCAGCGGATGGCGGTGGGGGATCAGGGACCCGAAGCCGAGTTTGATCTTCTTCGTCACCGTACCCATTGCCGTCAGGGCAACGAACGGGTCGATAAACGTATTGTCGGTGCCCTCCATCCCATGCGGATGGAAGACGAGGTGATCGCGGACAAACAGCGAGTCGAAGCCAAGAGCTTCGGCCTTGACCGCTCCTTCCAGCAGTTTCTCTTTGCTCGCATCTTGACCAAAATGCGGGACCAGTAGACCGTATTCGGTAGGCATTGTCTTGGCTTCTTTCTCGTAGTGGAATCGTCGAACTTAGACGGATACCGCGGCGGCAGTGAGGCGTGCCGCCTGTTCGGCGGTCAGCGGAGTGGCCTTCACGCCGCCACCGGGTTCCCCGACTACCTTACCGTCTTCAAAGACGAACTTTCCGCGCACGATCGTGTGCAGCGGCAGACCCTTCACCTTGCGGCCGGCATAAGGCGTCCAACCGCATTTGCTGATGACGCGCTCGTCGTTCAATACCAGTTCCGCGTTCATATCGATGATCGCGAAATCGGCATCCGCGCCGATCCGGATGGCGCCCTTCTTCGGATAGAGTTTGAAGACTTTGGCCGGGTTTTCGGACAGCAGTTCGACCGCCTTCTTGAGGCTCAGTTTGCCGTCGTTGACGTCCGTCATCAGCAGCGACACATACTCCTGCACCGACGGGGTGCCGGTATGGGCCTTCCAGCCGTTCTCGCGGCCCGGCGCTTTTTCAGCGTGAGTGTGCGGTGCGTGGTCGGTGGCGATCATGTCGGACGTGCCATCGAGCAAGGCGTTCCATACAGCCTGGTAGTGATGAGGCTCCACATAGTAGGAGAGCGCGTAGGACGCGAGCCTCTCGATGTTGGCACAATCGTTGCCCAGCCAAAGCGTCCACGGATTCACTTCGGAGGTCACCGCACGTCCCTCGGCGCGGGCGGCGCGGATCATCTCCACACAACGCCGGGTCTGCAGATGCAGAATGTGGAGGTGTACGCCGGAAGCGCGCTGCAGTTGCAGCAGAGTGGAGACGGCCGAATCCCAAATCACGCCATCGTAGGAACTGTAGGCCTTGGCATAGGCGCGGAAATCCTTCTCTCCGCGAGCCCAATAGTCCTCTTCAATCACGGTCATCAGAGCCTGATCGTGAGGATGGATCATCAGCGGCAGGCCGGTCTTCTGGATGCCCTGGAACATCTTGAAGAGCTTGCCGTGATCGTGCACGCCGATTCCGGGCATGTGCGGATAGTCGCGGCCGGTATCCACCACCATGAAGATCTTGAACGAAAGGATCCCCATCTCGGCGAGCGCCGGCAGTTCCTCCAGATTCGAGGACGCGGCGTTGATGTTGTAATCGATCACCGACTTCTGTTCGTACAACGCGAACATATCGCGCAGCACTTTTGCGGTGTTGGGGGGAGGATACACATTCGGCATGGCGCAACTCACGGTCACGCCGCCGGCCGCGGCCGCCGAAGTTCCGGTGATGATGTCTTCCTTGTGCGTATAGCCCGGTTCGCGATGGTGTGCGTGCGTATCGATGACGCCCGGCAATACATGCAGGCCGGTCACATCGACCGTGCGGCGCGCCGACGGTCCTTCTCCAGCCGCGGTTAATCCGACGATGACTCCGCCGGAAACCGCCACATCGGCCTGCACCGGGCCACCCTCCGTTACTACGGTGCCACCTTTAAGCAATAGATCAACAGCCACGTTTAACCTCCATTCTCGCTATGAATCAGATTCGAACTAAACTTTTGGTCTTTCCTGTAAAGCGCGCCAGACTCGTTCCGGGGTAAGCGGCAAACGCCGGACACGCGCGCCGGTTGCACGGTAGAGCGCGTTTGCCAGACAGGCCGGAATCGGATTCAGTGAACCTTCCCCGCCGCCCTTGGCGCCATACGGTCCGGAGCCGTCCTGATTCTGCGCCAGGGTCATATGAATGTCCGGCGCAAGATCGGAAAATCGCGGTACCCGGTATTCCAGCAGGGAACCGTTCGTCAATTGCTGCCCGTCGTAAATCAGTTCTTCGAACAAGCCCACTCCGATGCCCATGGTCGCCGCGCCCAGATCCTGCCCCTCGGCAGCGGCCGGGTTGATTGCCAAGCCGACATCCCCCACCGTCATCAGGCGCTCCAGGCGAATCTTTCCGGTCTCTTGGTCGACCGAGATTTCAGTCCCCACGACACCGATCTCCCAAAACGGAGGCATCAATTTCAAGTCGCCCGTTTGCCGCAGGTAAGCTCTTCCGATGATGCTGGTGTCCTTGTGCTTGAAATGCTTCTCGATGACTTCGCCCCAACTCCACTGCGTGTCGCCATGGCGCACACCGCCGCACTCTTCGATCAGCGCGGATTGCGCAACGCCGAGCGCCTCCGCGGCAAAGCTCATGAGTTGCGCGATCGCTTCGCGGCAAGCCTCCAGCACGGCGCGCCCCATCAGGGTTGTGGTGCGGCTTGCGCCCGTGGAGCGCTCAAAGGGTGTGATAGCCGTGTCTCCGCCCACTACGCGGACTTTCGACATGGGCACGCCCATCTCTTCCGCCGCAATCTGGGCGAGGACCGTATGGCTTCCCTGGCCAATCTCAGTGGCGCCGCTCAACACGGAAACCGAGCCGTCCGAATACACATGAATCATCGCCGAGGTGACCGGGTGCGATCCCGCGTCGCTTGCCGAACAACCGACCGCGCGGCCGCGTCCTTCCTGCACCGCGCCCCATTCCTCGAATTTGCTCTCGATCTGCCGCAGGTCGCCGGGAACGTCGGCGTCGATTGGACGGAGCCCCGGATAAATCACTTCGCCGCGTTGCGCCAGATTGCGCATGCGAAATTCGAACGGGTCGACTCCGATCAGGTCCGCGAGTTCTTCGTTCTGGGATTCCGCCGGGAATGTGACCTGCGTCGATCCGAAGCCGCGATAGGAACTGGCAGGCACGGTGTTCGTATACACCGCGTAGCAATCGATATCGACGTTGGGAATCAGGTAGGGTCCGATGATGCGATTGGCGGCTTTGGCGCAGACCAGCGGGCTGTTTTCCGCGTACGCGCCGGTGTTCAGGTGGATCGTCGCCTGGCGCGCGAGGAATTTACCCTCGGCGTCGCAGGCGGTGCGGATGCGAACCCGGGCATCGTCCCCGCGTGTCGTGAGAAAGGCCTCGTCGATGCTCAAGCGCAACTTGACCGGACGTCCGGTGCGCCACGAACAAACTGCCGCGATCGGCTCGATCTTGGTGTAGCTCTTGCTGCCGTAGCCGCCGCCGACATACGGGATGATCATGCGCACAGCATTCAGCGGCAGGTCGAAAATATCGGCGAGATCGTGCCGCACCATGAAGGGATGCTGCGCGGAGGAGTAAACGGTCAGTCCCTTCTTCGAATAATCGGCAATCGCGACGTAGGCTTCCATGGCGTAGGCGTACGCCATGGGGAAATGGAATTCGTTTTCGACCACGTGCGCGGCGGATGCGAATGCCGCCGCGGCATCCCCCCACTTCACTTTCACGTACTGGCAGACGTTGCCCGATGCCTGACGTCCGTCCTTGAAACCGCGGAAGGCGCCCTCGGTATAAGCCTCGTCGTGAATCAGGGGGGCCTCGGGGGCGAGCGAGGCATCCACTTCCATGACCGATGGAAGTTCTTCGTATTCGACCTCGATCAATTGCAGCGCTTCTTCCGCTGACAGATCGTCTTCAGCGACTACCGCTGCCACCGGCTCGCCGATGAAGCGGACCTTGTCGATCGCCAGAATGGGATGGTCCTTCACGGCGTGTCCGTAATAGGGCCGGAGCGATGCCAGATCGGTGCCTGTAATCACGTCGAGAACACCGGGACTTTGCCGTGCTGCCGCCGTGTCGATCGAGACGATGCGAGCGTGTGCGAAAGGGCTGCGCAGCACCTTGGCCCAGGTCATCCCATCGAGTTCGATATCGCTGGTATACATGGCGCGCCCCGTCACCTTGGCGACGCCGTCGGCGCGTGGCACGGAATGATTGACGATGCGGAAATCGCCGGGCCGCTTCACGAGTAATTCTCCATCGCGGTGGCGGCCGTCCGGACTGCCTTCAGGATCGGCAGATACCCGGTACAGCGGCAGATATTGCCGTCCAGATGGTCGATGATCTCGGCGTCGGTCGGGTTCGGATTTTCGTCCAATAGCGCCTTCGCTGAGAGAATCATGCCGGAAGTGCAGAACCCGCACTGAAATGCGAACTCATCGATGAACGATTGTTGCAGCGGGTGCAGGTTGCCGTTCTTGTCTTCCAGACCTTCGATCGTCACGACGTTCTTGCCGCGCGCCTCGTAGGCGAGATAGGTGCAGGAACTCACGGGGAGCCCATCGACCAGCACGGTGCAGGCGCCACAGACTTCGGCTTCACAGGAGACTTTGGTGCCGGTGAGGCGCAGTTTTCGGGTCAATACCTCGGCGAGCGTATGACGCGGCTCAATCGCGACCGAGACGGGTTCGCCGTTCAACTGGAACTCGACGGTCATGCCGCACCCACCGCGAACTCGGCCACTACCCGCTTGCCGAAGTCGCTGAACAGTTCGTTGACGCGGCGGCGAATCACGGGCGCGCCCAGAGTGGCCAGCTTTCCGAGGATCTCGACGTTCACGATGAAGCGCATGGCGGTTCCGGCGGGCGACGGAGTCAGTTCGACTCGCACGGTCCCGGTCGCGCGGCTTCCGCCCTTGGGCTCACTGCCCTTGATGGTCGCACCCAATACTTGCAGTTCCACCGTCTCGGTAATGGCGACTTCCAGGTTCATGATCACCTTGAAGGGACCGACTTTTTCCATGACGACTACGCGGTAAGCCTCCGTGCCGGGCGACTCGATCGGCTCCACGCTTTGCACACCGCCGACCAGACGGGCCAGGCGCTCCGTATCGCGCAGGAGTTGCCAGGCGTCCCCGCTACCGGTTGCCAGTTCGAGATTCTCAGTTACGCTTAGCAACACGTGATTTTGGCCGCCCGCCCACTATGCTTTTTCCCAGGATTCGACTTTTTCATAACGAAGATACCGGTCATACCAATCGATGATCTGTGGGGTTACCTGATCGAAATAATCTCCGTAAGCCTGGTAGTGCGAAGTCTCTTTCTGCAGAATCAACTTCTTCGGCTCACCGGCTTTTTCGTAAAGCAGGAAGGTCTGATCCTCCGGAGTCACGGCGTCATTCTCCGTGGATATGAACAGGATGGCGCGGGGAGAGATGCGCGCTACCCAGTCTTCCGGAGCAAACTCCATGATGGCATCGGCGCAGCGCAACGGTACCAGTTCGGGTATACGGGTATCCACATCCTTCTTCACGGTCGTCTGCTTGCGTTCCGGAGTGACTACCATCAATTCTTCGCGCGGGCTGACCATTTCGCCGGCGCCTTCGAGCACCCGCTTTTTCCGGTCGGCATCCAGGCGCCGGAGGAATTCCAGCCACTCATATTCCCGCCGCATGCTCCGCAGCCACGCCTTGCCGCTGGCAAAGGCGTAATTGCTGACCACGCATTTCACTCGCTGATCGACCGCAGCCACGTAAATCGGATTGGCGCCACCCGTGCCGCCGGAGCCAAACAACCCGATGCGGTTCGGGTCCACTTCGGCCCGGGTCTGCATATAGGTGATGGCATTGCGGATGTCTTCGGCCTGGCGCATCGGCAGGAGCAGGCCCTTTTCGCCTTCGCTGCCGCCAAAACCGCGATAGTCGAAGACGAGCACGGCGTAGCCAGCGTCGGTGAAGCTCTTGTGATACCGCTCGTAGAGTTTGGCGTCGTGCAGACCGAGCCATCCCGGACCCTGGACGATGCCAGGGAAGGGGCCGTCGCCCTGATCCGGAAGGCGCAGAAGGCCACAAACTCTCGAACCTTCGCTGAAGAAATTCACCGCTTCTTGTCGCAACTGAAGGGGGCTCCTTGCCGTTTATGAGCTGCCAGGATCGCGTTGCCGACAGCCAGGCAACGATCTGGGGCCAGACGACTACACGATCCAGCTTCAACCGTGCAATCGATTGCATGGTATCTTGCCAAGACCCATCCTGTCAACAGGAAAATACGGAACCGCGGAGATGCTCATTTGACATTACAATAGCAAGGCTCGCGCGCATTTGGGCGCATCGAAACGGAGGCCTCTCGCTACCCGGGTCTATCCTATGCAACCGTTTCCTTACGCGCCCCTCCGGGGAGACCCGGCAGCGAAGCGCGGGTTTCGACTACAATGCCTCTGAAGGACCTGATCCCATGATTTTCGCTCTGCTCCCGGTCAAATCGCCGCGCAACGCCAAGCAGCGGCTGAGCGGTTTCCTGTCTCCCGCCCAACGGGAAACGCTCGCAATCGCCATGTTCGAAGAGGTTCTCGGGACGTTATGCTCGGTTCGCGGACTCGACCGCGTAGTGGTTGCCACGAGCGATCCGAACATCGCGGACCGCGCCCGGAAACACGGCGCCACCGTGTTCGACGAGGAGCAGCAGGTCAGTCACAGTAATTCCGCCGATCTCGCGGCGAAGCGCGCCATGGAGCTGGGCGCGACCGCGGTCATTCTGCTCCCGATCGATGTGCCGCTCGTGACCGCGGCCGAAATTGAGAGCCTGATCGAACACGCGCGCCATGGCTTGATTGTGGTCCCTTCCGGAGACGGAACCGGCACCAATGGTCTGGTCCGCTGTCCGCCGGATTCCACACAGGCTTGTTTCGGGCCAGGCAGTTTCCGTGCGCACTGCGAGCAGGCGGAATCCCGCGGCGTTCCCCTGAAAGTGATGCGTCCGCCCGGCATTCTGTTCGATATCGACACGCCCGAGGACGTGGCGGAACTTCTGCAACGGGATCCGAACTCGCCCATCGGGAAACTCCTACGTGAGCAGACGGCTGCCAGATAGGCCGGAGTAACGCAACCGATTGCATCGAATAGCCCTTCTGGTGATTGCCGCCTCAACCTGCATCCGGCCTGAAAAATCAGTTGACGGACATTGCAGCCTAATGATCTAATTGATTTTAGATAGGTAAGTAGGCAGGGATGCGGGCATCACCCGCTGGTCATGCAATCGGTTCCAATCAGGAGAAATCGTGCTCAAAATCGGCTACAAAGCATCGGCGGAGCAGTTTAGTCCAACGGACCTGATCGACTTTTCCAAATACGCGGAGCAGTGTGGTTTCGATTCCGTATTCATCAGTGACCATTTCCAGCCGTGGCGTCACACAGGGGGGCACGCTCCCTTCTCTCTCGCCTGGCTTGGCGCGCTCGGCGCGAGCACCAGCCGCATCGTGATGGGAACCAGCGTCTTGACGCCGACCTTCCGCTACCATCCTTCGATCGTGGCCCAAGCTTTCGGAACGCTCGGCACGATGTTTCCCGGCCGCGTGATTCTGGGAATTGGCACCGGCGAATCCTTGAATGAAACACCCTCTTCGGGGATGGAATGGCCGGAACCCAAGGAGCGTACGGCGCGTTTCCGGGAATCGATTGCTCTCATCAAGCAACTCTGGGCGGAGGATCGCGTCTCTTTCCGCGGGCAGTATTACAAAACTGAGAACGCAACGATCTACGACAAACCGGCCGAAGCCGTTCCCATCTACATCGCGGCCGCCGGACCGGTCGTTTCGAAGATGGCGGGCGAACAGGCTGCCGGGTTTATCTGTACCAGTGGCAAGAATCCGGAACTCTACCGGGAAACCCTGCTGCCCAATGTTGCCGCGGGACTTGCCAAAGCGGGCCGCGCGCCCGAATCGATCGACCGTATGATCGAAATGAAAGTTTCTTTCGATACCGACCGCGGCCGCGCCTTGGAAGACACCCGTTTTTGGGGCGCTCTCGCGCTGACCCCGGAAGAGAAGATGAATACGGAGGATGCGCTCGAGATGGAACGTCTGGCCGATGCCCTGCCCATCGAACGAACCGCCAAGCGCTGGATCGTTTCGTCGGATCCGGAGGAGCAGGTGGAAGCTGTCCGGCCATACATCGAGCTAGGCTTCAACCACTTGGTTTTCCATGCGCCCGGCCCGGATCAGCCGCGCTTTCTGAAGTTGTACTCGGAGAAGGTATTACCACTGCTCCGGGAGCGCTTCAGCTAACCTATCCCGCCGAATCCCGGATCACCAACTTGGATTCCAGCAGGATCGATTCGGCGAGTCCGCTGTTCTCGCCTTCCATGGAGTTCAGGAGCAATTGAGTCGCGCGCACGCCGATATCGTACATGGGTACATGCACCGTGGTCAGCGCGGGCCGGATCAGGGCGCCCATCGGCATATCGTCGCAGCCCACCACCGCAAGATCCTGAGGGACTTTAATCCCAAGGTTGACCAGTCCCAGGATCAGGCCGATTGCGAGCATGTCGTTGGCGGCGAATACGGCGCTGGGCGGGTGCGCCAAGGCGGCAATTCGCGAAGCCTCTTCAAAGCCGCTCTCCATGGAGTAGTCTCCGTGAACCACGGAAATCGTGAGCCCGTGGGCCTCCATGGCGTCTTCGTACCCGCGCTGCCGGTCTCTGCTGGCGAGCGACTCGGCGGCGCCACTAAGATAGAGAATTTCGCGGTGTCCCTTGCCGATCAGGTAAACGGTTGCTTCGTGTCCCGCGGCGATATTGTCCACGGAGACGCCGGATTCCCCGGTGCCGGTAGATCTTCTGCCGGCGAACACGACGGGGAGTTTGTGCTGCCTGAGGCCCTGAATGTGCTCCGGAGACAAGACGCCGCCCGTTACGATCACGCCATCCACGCCCGAGCGCAGCAGGGTTTGCACAAAGAGGTCTTCCCGCGCTTTATTTCGCTGTGTATCGCATAGCGTGACCACATAGCCCCGCTCGTACGCGGCTTCATGCGCGCCGCGTGCGATCTCAGCGAAGAACGGGTTGCTAATCGAAGGCACCACGAGTCCGATCAGATGCGAGCGCCGCAGCGCCAGACCCCGCGCAAGACTGTTCGGGATGTAATTCGCTTCCTGTGCCGCGCGCACTACGCGCTTGCGGACCTCTTCGCTAATTGCTGCATTCTGGTTCAGCGCGCGCGACGCCGTCGACGTGGAGACGCCGACACGTTTCGCCAATTCGCGCAACGTAATGCGTTGATCATGTTTGGTAGTGCCAATTCGAGGCAAGCCCTTGCAGTGTAGAAACATTCGCCAGGACTGTCAACCTAAGGCTGTGCTCCCGGGAATCCCTAACGCAATCGATTGCACCCATTCCTCCCTCAAATCTACCGCGTCCCAATTGTGCGTACTCTATCGAAATATTGACATCTTAGGGTTCCCTTGATACTGTCTTGGAACCGGCCTTTCACCGCAAAGAAGCGGGAAATCGCGCAAACGGTTCCACGCTCTGCACCGTTGGGCCGGAGGAGGATCGAGATCGGTGATCGATATCGCCCTGGTCGTCAATGGCATTGCAGTACAGCGTAGCGTGGACGAGCGCGACTCTCTGCTTTGCCTGTTGCGCCACGATCTGAATCTGTGCGGCGCGAAAGAGGGTTGCAGCACCGGTGACTGCGGCACCTGTATCGTTCTGGTGGACGGCCAGCCACAGGACGCCTGTCTCTACAATCTGCGCCGTGCCCAGGGAGTCCGGGTCGAAACCATTGAGAGTCTGACTCCCTGCAACGGAAGCCTCCATCCGTTGCAGGCGGCATTCCTCGAATGTGGCGCCGTGCAGTGCGGCTTCTGCATCCCGGGGATGATCATGGCGGCCAAAGCCCTGCTGGACCGCAATCCCGCCCCGCAATTGCCGGAAATCCGCGAAGCCCTGAAAGATGTGATCTGCCGCTGTACCGGGTACGTGCAGATTTTTGAAGCTGTGCAGAAGGCGGCCTATTGGATGGCGCACCCCGCCGAATTCGCTGCCTGGCAGCCCGCTAGCGGCCCGATGGGAGTCTCGGCTGCTCTTGTCGATGGCGTCCAGAGTGTGACCGGACAACTCCGCTTCGCCGACGACCTGACAAGGCCCGGCATGCTCTTCGGCCAGATCGTCTGGAGCGGACACCCACATGCCGAAATTCTACAGATCGATACCGAGGCCGCCAGGAAGGCTCCCGGAGTAGTCCGCATCTTCACTCACGAGGACGTGCCCGGCCTGAATGCGCATGGGCGTACCAAGCCGGATCAGCCGGTATTCTGCCGCGACCGCGTGCGTTACACCGGCGATATCGTCGCCCTGGTCGTCGCCAGGACCCTCCGCGAGGCTCAGGAGGCCGCGCGTCTGGTCCGGGTCGAGTACAAGGTGCTCCCCGGCGTCTTCTCGCCCGAAGCGGCGCTGCGCGACGGCGCTCCGCAATTGCATCCCTCCGGCAACGTCTGCAAACATCTGACCCACCGAACCGGCGATGTAGAGAGCGCGTTCGCCACCGCCAGCTACGTGGTGGAAGGGCATTTTTCCACCCAGCGCGTGGACCACGCCTATCTCGAACCGGTGTCTGCCATTGCGGAGATCGTCGACGGCGCGGTCACCATCAACGTGCCGCAACAGGCTCCGTTTGAAACGCGCGAGCAATTGGTGAAAGTTCTCGATCTACAGAAAGAACAGGTGCGCATTCGCTGCACGCCACTGGGCGGCGGCTTCGGCGGCAAACTGGAGATCAGCGTCGAAGCTGTCCTCGCCGTGGCGGCTTATCATCTGCGCAAGCCGGTCAAACTTACGCTCACCCGCGAGGAGAACCTGCACAACGGAGTGAAGCGGCACGCTTACGAAATGGACTATCGCGTGGCCGCGGATCGCTGGGGACGCCTGCTGGCCGTGGATGCCCGGCTGGTCTCCGACGCGGGTCCTTACACGGGCAACAGCCCGCGCGTGATCGATCAGGCCTGCATCTTCTCATGCGGTCCCTACCGCGTGCCGAATGTGCGCGTGGAAGGGCTCGCCGTGCTCACCAACAACGCCAATGGGGGCGCCTTCCGGGGCTACGGCATCAATCAGGCCGCGGTCGCGATGGAGCAGTTGATGGACGAGCTCGCGCTGAAGCTCGAGATCGACCCATTTGAGATCCGCCGCATCAACATGCTCGAGGAAGGCGATGTGACGATCACGGGCCAGTACCTGCCTTCCAGCGTCGGCGCGATCCCTACGCTCGAAGCCTGCCGCCGGGCTTTCGCGGAGGAGTGGCCGAAGTTCGCACAGTTAGCTCGTCCCGGGTATCGCATCGGGTATGGCGTGGCGGCAGGATACAAGAATGTCGGTGCGGGCAAGGGCAAAGTGGATGACTCGGGCGCCACGTTCATCCTGCTGCCGGACGGCCAGGTGGAGCTGCGCGCGTCGGTGGTCGATATGGGGCAGGCGATTCGGACCACGATGGTGCAACTCGCCTGTCAGACCACCGGGCTAGACCCAACCCGGCTGCGCATCGTCTCTGGCGATACGCAGTTGACACACCCCCACCGTTCCGCGTCGGGGGAACGGCAGACGCTCATCAGCGGCAATGCCGTGGTCATGGCTGGTAAAAAGTTTAAGCACAAAATCCTGGAAACCGTGGGGGCGTGGGTGGGGCGCCCGGCCGGCGAACTGATTTGGGAAAACGACGTAATCCGGCTGCAGTGGTCGCAGTATCGCGAGGAAGAAATCGTCATGACCCTGGACCAGGTGGCGGCGCGAGCGTGGCGCGAAGGGATCTCGCTTCGTGCCGAAGCCGTGTACGTTTCTCCCAAGACCTATCCGCTTTCGGACGAGGAAGCGAAGAGGAGGGTGCCGCGCGAGGAGTATCGCAACTATCCGACCTACGCGTACGGCACGCAGGCAGCCATCGTCGAAGTGGAGGAGCGCACTGGAGAAGTCCGGTTGCTCCACATGATCGCCGCTCACGATGTGGGCGTCACCATCAACCCGCAGCAGATTCGCGGGCAGTTGATTGGCGCGATTGTCATGTCGCAAGGCTACACGCTGACGGAGGATTACCCAATGAAAGAAGGGCGTCCATTGCACAAGAAGGTCACGTTCGGCCGCCTGGGACTGCCGCGATCCACGGATGCGCCTACGGTCCGGCTGGAAATCGTGGAGGATCCGTTTCCGGAGGGTCCGTACGGCGCGAAAGGGATTTCCGAGATCGCAACCGTGCCTACGCCGCCGGCCATCCTGAATGCGATCTATCACGCCACGGGAGTTCGCCTCCGTTCGATACCGGTGGACCGCGAGGCTCTGCGGGCGGGGATGGCCACCGCATGAGCACGTCCGCAGTGTCCCCACACGTCACCGGCGGAGAGTACTTTTCGCGCAAGATGTGGGTCGGGTCGATCCTCGGGCCCGTGCTTGGGGTGGCCTTTTGGTTCGCCCCGATGACGATTGCGGCGTCGGCGCAGCACGCGCTCGCCATCGTCCTGTTCATGGCTGTGTTGTGGATCACCGAGCCGGTTGATTATGGCGTGACCACGCTGATCGGTCTTTTCCTGTTCTGGGCATTGAAAGTAACGAAGTTCGAGGTGGCGTTCAGCGGCTTCGCCGACTCCACTCCCTGGTTTCTCTTCGGAGCCATGCTGATGGGCGAGGCCGCGTCGCGCTCCGGCCTGGCCCGCCGCATTGGTTACGGTGTGATGCGGATCATCGGGACTTCGTACCGGCGGCTGCTGTTCAGCATGATCACGTTCGTGCTGATTCTCAATTTCCTGGTGCCGTCGGGTCTGGCGCAAATCACGATCGTCGGCCCCATCGCAGTCGGCATCGTGGCTGCGTTCGGGCTCGAGGCGGGCAGCAATATCGGACGCGGCATGTTCGTGATGATCACGTATTGCTGCGGCCTGTTCAACAAAATGATGCTCGCCGGCGGCGCCGCCATCCTGACCCGCGGCGTGGTGGAGAAGATGACCGGCAAGCCCATCCTGTGGAGCCAATACCTGATTGCGTTCCTGCCGGCGATCGTCCTTTCGGTATTTGGTTGCTGGCTCTGCGCTCTTTGGCTCTACCCGCCGGAAAAACAGGACTTGCCTGGAGGCCGGGAATATCTGGCGCGCGCGGCTTCCGAACTCGGGCCCTGGAGTAGCAACGAGAAGAAGAGCCTGCTCTGGCTGGTGCTGGCGATTCTGTTCTGGTCCACCGATTTCCTGCACGGGTTGAATCCCGCCGTGATCGCGATCGGCGGAGGGATTATCGTCACTCTGCCTCGAATTGGAGTGTTGAATACCGCTCAGGTGCGCAAGATCAATTTTCTGCTCATCGTTTTTGTCGGTGGCGCTTTAGGCATGGGCGAAGTGCTGGTCAAAACCAAAGCGCTGGATGTGCTCACGCACTTCATGATGAGTTGGATCGGGCCGCTGATGACGGGTTCTACCCTGGCCGCCTGCGCCCTGTACTGGGCCTCGTTCCTTTACCACTTTCTGCTCGCCAGCGAAATCTCGATGTTGAGCACGCTGCTTCCGGTGGCCGTGAAATATGCCACGGATCATGGTTTCGATCCGACCGCGGTGGCGATGATCTGTACCTATGCTTCGGCGGGCAAACTCTTTGTCTACCAATCGGCGGTATTGATGTTGGGGTACGCCTTCGGCTACTTCGAGGCCAAGGACATGTTCAAAGTCGGTCTCGTGCTCTCGATCTTCGAAGGCGTAGTGCTGGTGCTGATCGTCGCTATCTACTGGCCGATGATCGGAATGGTGCTGAAACTATGATCGCGCAGGCAAGCTACTCAGCCCATCGTGGTCACATGCTCGGGGGCGATTTTGTAGATGACACGTGTTTCGCCGGCCTGGCGGAACGGATACGAGTCCGCGCCGAGATATTTCTTTGCCATCTTGTCGATGTGCGCGTCCGCCCCTTCGTCCGTTACTTCCACGACGCGGCCGCGGATTTCCAGATAACGGTACGCGTTCTCCGGATCCATCAGCGCCAGGGCCACTTGCGGCCGTTCCCGCATGTTGCGGTCTTTTTGGCGGCCCTTGGCGGAATTCACCAGAATATGAACGCCATCGAAGTCCACCCACACCGGTGTGACTTGCGGTTGGCCGCCCGGCATCATGGTGGCGAGGCTGGCGAAGGCCTTTTTTTCGAAGAGATCGAGATACTTGGCAGGCAGAATTTCAGACGTGGTTAGATCGGACATGGCTAGATCCTCTCCGCTCAATATAGCGCTCCTGATCGGCGCGTGGTTCCTCTTGCCGGCGCTGGCGTACGACGTCATACTCGATCCCCGGATCGTCAATCAGATGCTGGCCGAAATCGGCAAGGACTATGACCGGAGCAAAAACGCACCAAAAGCCTCCGACCGCCTCGATGCACTGTATGCGATGGGTGAAACCTCGCTCGATCTGGCGGATCTTATGTCCAAGGACAAGTCCGCCCACGGCAATATCGATCCCGCCCTTGGGGCGGTCATTCAACGCCGGCTGAAGCCGTACGGCGTGAATATCGTCGAAGACAAACTCGGTTACCACTACGATCTTGCCGCGTTTCGGGAGTACCTTCGAGTTGCGCCGGCGGGGGAACGCGCCGCCGATGCCCGGTACGCTCTGATCGGCTTCGACGAACCCGGTGACAACATCCCCGCCACGCAAAAATCCATTGCCGGGAAAGAGGACTTCATCCGGCAGTATCCGAAGTATTCGGAAATGTCGCTGATCAAGTTCCTGCTGGCGCAACAGCACGTTCACCTGGCGCGGTTATACGAAGCCCAGAAGAACGCCGCGCTGGCAGCTCAGCAACGGCAGAAGGCGGCCGATCTCTACCGGCAGATCGTCAAGGAGTTCCCGCAATCGGAAGAAGCCGACGCCGCCGCCGATTACCTGGCCCAAACGGGGTCCAAGAAATAGGAGAGTCTCATGAATCATCGCCTGCTCGCCAGTCTGTGCTTGTTGTTCCCTGCGGTGCTCTGCGCCCAACCAAAGCCACTGCCGCTCGTGCGTCTGATCGCCACTGGAGGGACGATCGCTCACGTTCGTCCGGGTTTCACGCCGGACACCCGGATCGAGGGCGCGCAGTTGATCAAGGACATTCCCCAACTCGGCGAACAGGCCCGGATCGAAGTGGAGGAATTCAGCAAGATCGGCAGCGGCGATTTTTCCACGGCGATGCTGGTGGGTCTGGCCAACCGGATCAACCAGATTTTCGCCAAGGAACCGGAGGTTCACGCGGTGGTGGTCTCGATTGGCTCCAATGCGCTCGAAGAAGTGGCATACTTCCTCGATCTCACTGTGAAAAGCGAGAAGCCGGTCATCCTTACCGCCGCGCAGCGCCTGCACGGAACGCTCGGCGCCGATGGCGACAAGAACCTCTACGAAGCCGTGCGCGTCGCAGTCCACCCACTCAGCCCGGGCATGGGGGTGATGGCGGTGGTCAACGACGAAATCCACGCCGCGCGGGATGTGCGCAAGACCATCAGCCACCGGGTCAATGCCTGGAATTCGGGCGACGTGGGCGATCTGGGCATGGTGGACAAAGATCGCGTGAGTTTCTATCGCCGCCCGCTGCGGCTGCACACTACCCATTCGGAGTTCGACGTCACTGGCCTCACGGACCTCCCCAAGGTCTACATCGTCTATTCCTACGTCGGGGCCGACGGCGTGCTCGTGGACGCCGCTGTAGGGCAGGGGAAGGCCAAGGGCATCGTGCTGGCAGCGTTTCCAACCGGCACTGGCGCACCGGAGCAGGCAGACGCCCTGTTGAAGGTGGCGGCAAAGGGGATTCCCGTGGTGGATAGCCAGCGCGGCGGCAACGGACGGCCCGCCAAGCGCTACCCGGAATTCGTCGACGGCGATAACCTGAATCCGCAGCAGGCACGTATCCTGCTGATGCTTGCCTTGACCAAGACCAGCAAAATCAATGAAATCCAACGTATGTTCGAAGCGTACTGAGCCTGCAATCGGTTGCGTTGAGGGAAATAATCGGTGGAGTGGTTGACAATTGGGTTCAAATGATATTGAATACTGGAAACGGTTGCATGACAACAAACGGACTCTGGGAGGTCCGTGGGAAGTGACCCGCCAGGTCGCCGGGTAGGTTTTGGTGCATCAAAATTCTGGTTGAAGTGAAGGGGTTACGCGATGGTTAGACATTTCCTGAACAGATTCTGCTTGATCTCCGGACTGGTTTTGGCGCTGGCAGGAATCTCTGCCGCTCAAACGGTCGGCGGAACAATTTCCGGACGGATGGAGGATCCCAGCAATGCGGTGGTCCCGAACGGGAAGGTCGTCCTGAAGAACGCGGAGACGGGTGTCACCCGCGCTCTGACAACGAACGCCGATGGGCTGTTTCTGGCTCCCGATCTGGCTCCCGGAACTTATTCAGTCACCGGTACCGCGCAGGGCTTCGCCAGCACCGTGGTCAAGGACGTGAAACTCGAAGTCGGCGGCCAATTGACGGTGAACGTCAAGATGCAGGTCGGCTCCATGGGCCAGGAAATCGTGGTCGAAGCCCTCGCGGCGAATATCGAGACCACCAGTTCGGATATGAGCGCGGTTGTCGGCAGCAAAGCCATGACCGAACTTCCCTTGAACGGCCGCGATTGGACGCAGTTGGCGCAATTGCAGCCGGGTATCGCCCAGGTTCGCTCCCAGAACGCGACCGACAGTAATCGCGCGCAGCGGGGCAATGGCGTGCAGATCTCCATTTCCGGCGGACGCCCGTCATCGAACAACTACCGGCTGAACGGTATCTCTATCAACGACTATGCCAACACCGCTCCGGGCAGCGCCATGGGCAGCAACCTGGGCGTGGACGCGGTCCAGGAGTTCTCGGTGGAGAGCAGTACGCCGGCCGCGGAATACGGCAAGGTGTCCGGCGGCGTGGTGAATGCAATCACGCGCTCCGGCACCAATGCTCTGCATGGGTCGGCATACTACTTCCTGCGCAACAGCGCCCTGGACGCCAGAAACTTCTTCGACGTCACCCAGAGCGCACTGCCGTTCCGGCGCAACAACTACGGGGCTTCGGCCGGCGGTCCCATCCGGAAGAACAAGACGTTTTGGTTCTTCGATTATGAAGGCATCCGTGAAAGTCTCACGAGCACCGTGATTTCAACGGTGCCGTCGGCTTCCGTGCGTAGTACGGCGGTAGCCGGAATCCAGCCCTTTCTGGCATTCTTCCCTCTGCCGAATGCCGGACTCGCCTCCAATGGCCAAACGGGCTCTTACATCTTTGGTTCGAGCCGGGTTTCCAACGACGACTTTTACACCGGCAAATTCGATCACCACTTCTCCGAAAAGGACAGTATCAACGGCGCGTTCCAGTTTGACGACGGTGCGTTCAACGCTCCCGATGCGCTGAATAACGAGTTGGTGGGCGCCGCGTCCCGGCGCGTGGACGTGACCTTCGAGGAAACGCACAACTTCTCTCCGGCGGTGTTCAACTCCTTCCGCCTGGGCTTTGCGCGGACTCATGCTTCCAACAACACGATCCTCACCCAAATGAACAGTGCGCTGAAGAACCCCGCGCTCAGTTTCATCCCCGGCCTCCAGCCCGGTACGATAACGATCGCCGGTCTCACGACTTTCATTGGCGGCATCAACGGCCCCGACCCGAACAACTTTCACTACAACTCCTACCAGGCCTACAACGACCTGTACGTGGTCAAAGGAAAACACTCCCTGAAATTTGGCGCTGCCTTTGAACGGATGCAGAATAATTTCTTCGCGGGCTTCAGCACCGACGGCGCATTCACGTTCGGCTCAGTGGCCAATTTCATGGCCAATATTCCGACGTCGTTCTCCGGGTTGCTCCCCACCTCCGATAACACCCGAGGCATCCGGCAGTCGGTGTTCGGAGTCTATGCGCAAGACTCCATCCGCTTGCGGTCGAACCTGACCATCAACCTCGGCGTACGCTACGAAATGGCGACCGTGCCGAGCGAAGTGAATGGCAAGATGGCGAGCCTCCGCAACATCACCGACGCGGCAGTCACGATCGGGCCGATGTTCAATAACCCCACCACCAAGAATTTCTCGCCGCGCGTCGGCTTGGCGTGGGACCCTTTCAAGGATGGGAAGACTTCGGTCCGCGCCGGCTTCGGTATCTATGATGCCCTGCCGCTCGCCTACCTCTTCACCAACCGCTTCCCGCGAACTCCGCCCTTCTTTGAGAGCGGCACGGTCAACTATTCGGCTACTTCGAGTCCGGCCAACTTCTTCCCCAACGGAGCGTTCCCGCTGATGACCCCTGCGACTTTCCGGACCATCTACGTGCAACCCGATCCGCCGCGCGCCTTCGTCACCCAGTACAACGTGAATGTCCAGCGGCAACTCTTTGCGAGCACGGTCCTCACGGTGGGATTTGTCGGATCGCGCGGATACAACCTCTACGACAATCAGGACGGGACGGATATCGCCATGCCGATCAGTACCAGTCCGTTCACCTGGAGTCCGACGGCTGTGCCGATCAACACGAACTTCGCCCGCATTGCCGGCTCCACCTGGAATCTGGATAGCCACTACGCGGCAATGCAGTTGGGCTTGAAGAAGAACCTCACCAGCGGTCTGATGGCGCAGTTGGCGTGGACACACGCTAAGAGCACGGACCAGGGCTCGGCAACCTTCAGCACCAACGAATTCAACAACACGATGAACAACCCACTGGGTATTTTCTACGTCGGACTCAATAATGGCCTCTCCGATTTCGACGTCCGTGATCTGGTGGTAGTGAACGTTCTCTACAACATCCCGACGCCAAAATCCTGGAACGGAGTCGCGAAGGCACTGCTCGGTGGATGGCAGGCGGGAACCATCTTCACTTCCGGTAGCGGCTTGCCCTTCAGCGTGATGCTGAATAACGATCGCGCCGGCTTGAAGAGCAGTCTGACTTCGATTCAGTTGGGCGAACGTGCCAACTTTGCGGGCAACGGGTGCGCGACCGTTAACCCCGGACAAGTGCAGTACGTGAACACAGGCTGCTTTAGCTTCCCGGCGCAGTACACGCTGGGCAACCTGGGGCGCAACTCGCTCAAGGGGCCCGGCATCGCGAACTTCGACTCGTCGCTGTTTAAGAATATCCTGGTGCCGCAGGTTTCCGAGTCCGCCAGGATCCAGTTCCGCGCGGAGTTCTTCAACATCATGAATCACACGAACTTCGCACTGCCCGATGCGACCCACACCACCATGTGGAACGTCAACGGAGTGCTGAATGGCAACGCGGGCCAGTTGACGACTACGCAGACGCCCTCCCGGCAGATCCAGTTCGGATTGAAACTGATCTGGTAGCGGATTCGTCCGGCACGTATGATAATGAGTGCGCCAATGAAGGTCGCGGCTCCGCGGCCTTCGTTGCGTCTCGATGAAAGTTTGTCCTCTAGCATTTAAGGAGTGTGTGTGGTATCCGTCGTCAGGAACAAAACAATTGGACTTGCCCTCACCGGGGCTGCGTTGCTGTCCCTCGTGATTGGCCGTGCGCCGGCCATCGCGCAGGAGAAAGGCGGCGAGAAGACCGTCTCCGCCATGGAGACGGTCACGCCGTGGGATAAGTATCTGGAGTCCGAGGGCGTTCCCGTCTTGCGCGGTTTCGCCGTACAGGACCTCATGAAGTCTAAATTAGGCCCGTGGAAGCGTTACGGTGTGGATGGCGCCTACGTGTATCTCGATGGCGCCGGCGGCATGACCACGGGCTTCATCATCGAAATTCAGCCGGGCAAGCAGACCAAGCCCGTCCGCCACCTGTACGAATCCCGCGTGGTCGCGCTCAGCGGCGAAGGCGAGGCGCGCTTCTGGCTGGACGGCGGCAAGAAGATCATCGCGCACTGGCAGAAGGGAACCATGTTCCCTTTCCCCATGAACGTCAATTACGAAATCGTCAACACCGGCAAGGAGCCAGCCCGCTTCTATGGCGTCGGCTGGGCGCCGCTGGCGATCGATCTCTACCGCGATCTGGATTTTGTATTCAACAACAAGCACAACTTCACCGACCGTTTCAGCGGACAGTCCGATTTCTTCAAGCCGGAGCCCGCTGAGTTCCGCGTGAGCCGCCGCGATGGACTCGGTTACGCCGTCTCGGTCACCAATCTGATTCCAGACGTCAACACCATCAAACTCTATCCGGCAGGTCACGGCATGATGGAGACGGCGTGGCGCGAAGCGGGTGGCTCCGGCACCACCAACCGCCATTTCTCCATGGCCTTCGATAACCTCGATTCGCACGTGGAACAGTTCATGCCTTCGGTCTACGAAATCGGCCACCGGCACGGTGCCGGAGCCAATGTGATGTACCTCTCCGGTCACGGCTATAGCCTGATCTGGCCTCCTGAGCTGGGCGAGCATCCGTTCCGCGATGGCAACGGCAGCAAGGTCGTCCGCGTGGATTGGGGTCCCAACACGGTCTTCGTGCCGCCATTGAACTGGTATCATCAGCACTTCAATCCGAACAAAGAGCCTGCGCGCTTCCTGAAGGTGGGGGCGTTCGGCAGCCGCGTTCATATCATGGCTTCGAAGGAAGTGTTCCAGGAATACCCGGTCGTCATCGAGTATCAAAACGAGGATCCGGCAGTTCGTAAAATGTTTGAAGCCGAGTGCGCCAAGAACGGTGTGAAATCGATCATGCCCACCATCGAGCGCATGATGCAGCTTTCCAAAGAGGAAAAAGAGAAGAAGAAGTAAGCGCGTGCTTCGCCGTTGTGCCGTGCCGCCGGATCGCACCCGGAGGAGCGCCATCCGGAAAGTGGGACCATACCAAAAATGAGAAGGCGGTTCGCGGGTCACATTCTGTTGCTGGCCGCGACAGGCGTAATCCTGATCGCTTCCGTGGTTTTGCTGGGCTATGCGGATTGGTTGCGGGGAATTGCCGGCGCGAATAAGGCACTCGCCGCCGGCGATTCCGGCACAGCGCGGCAGATGTACGACACCGCCGCACGGCGAATCGGCGTCGTGCCCCTTGCCGGTGAACTGCTTCCTGCCGGTTACCGGCAACTGGTATTCAACCGGGTGCGCGTGTTCTATGCGGAGAATCGCGACGAGGAACTGATTCACTTCCTGGAAGGCGCAGTCGCCCTTACGCCACATCTGGCGGAAGACGCGGAATATCATTTCTGGCTGGGCAACGTGCAGTTCCGCCGCGCCATCGCTCAGAAGGAGAAGCAGCAGACCCAGTCCGGCCTGCAACAGGCCGCCGAGAGCTATCGCCGCGCGCTTGCGGCTTCACCGGACGATTGGGACATCAAGTACAACTACGAACTCTCCTCCCGCCTTCTGGAACGCCTCCGCAAAGGCAAGGACGATGAACTCGAGAAGTTGAAGCGCGGTCAGATGAAACTCCTGCGCGACGATGGCGAGAAGAAACAGGATCCGCAGCGCCAACTCGCTCCGGAAAAACGGGGCTAGACAAAGCATGCGGAGAGGCTTCGAGCAATGACCTTCCTCCGGCCCGAATTCCTGAATCTGGGCTGGGGCTTGCTTGCCCTGACCGTGTGGTGCGCCGTCTCGCTCCGCGCCCTCGCCGCCGCGCGCCGGCGCTTGGGAGTCGCCTCCAACCTGCTCACATCCCGCCCATCCAGTCTGTTTCGCCGCGGCCTGCAGCACACCGCCGGACTGCTGCTGCTGGGCTGCCTGATCCTTGCCGCCGCGCGTCCACAGACCACGGTGGAACGCCGGATTGCCGACGTGCGTAAGCTCGATGTGGTCCTGCTGCTCGACATCTCGCCCTCCATGCGAGCGCAGGACATATACCCCTCGCGCCTGGCCCGCGCCACGGACGTAATCGGCTCTTTCATCGCCACGAAACTAAAAGAAGACCGCTTCGGACTGGTGTCCTTTTCCGATACCAGTCTCACTCTCTCCTACTTGACCTCGGACCCGCGCAATCTCAGCTTCTATCTCGAATATCTTCGCAATCAAGGCGTACTGCAGTACGGTACGAATATCGGCGGCGCCATCCGCAATGGCATGGTCGTACTGACCCGCCAGGCGGAAATCGATCAAGCCGTGAGCCGCAATAAGAAGGTGTTCATCCTGCTGTCCGACGGGGAAGATTACGGCGACAATCTGAAGTTCGCCGTGGACGAAGCGGTGCGGCGCGACATCGCCGTCTACTGCATCGGCATCGGATCGAGGACCGGCGCTTACATCCCGATCGGCGAGGAGAATGGTAAGGTGCAGTACCTGCTTGGCAAAGACGAGCGTCCCATCCTGACGTCCTTCGACGAGAGTTCCCTGCGCATGGTCGCGGACCAGAGCGGAGGGCGCTACTATCGGGCTTATTCCGGCACGGACATGACGCAGGCGCTCAACGATATCTTTCTGCGAACCCGCGAAATACAGGGCTTTCGGCGGGTGCGCGAGGTCCGGGAGCATTTTCGGGAATTTCTGCTCGCCGCCTTCGGCTTGCTGCTGTTACGGATGTTGCTATGACTTCAAAACAGATGAGAACACACGGGAGCCCATGGCGGAAAATGCGATGATGGACCGCCTTGAGGCAGACCGGGTAGTCTCCCAGGTCGAGGCTGAGATCAACAAGGTCATCGTGGGCCAGCAATGGCTGGTCCGCCGCCTGCTGATCGGCTTGCTGGCGGTGATTCCCTATAGCTTCCGTCGTGGCCAGGAGGAACGTTCCGGGTACGGCCACATCCTGCTCGAAGGGGTGCCGGGACTCGCCAAGACGCTCACCATCTCCACTCTCGCCGCTACCATCGACGCGCGCTTCCAGCGCATCCAGTTTACGCCGGATATGCTCCCGGCCGACATCATCGGCACACGGATCTACGAGAGTTCGGCCTCTACGTTTCGCACCGAAAAGGGACCGATTTTCGCCAATGTGATTCTCGCCGATGAGATCAATCGCGCTACCCAGAAGACGCAGTCCGCGCTGCTGGAAGCCATGCAGGAACGCCAGGTCACCATCGGCGAACAGACCTTCCATCTGGACGAGCCGTTCTGGGTGCTGGCCACGCAGAACCCGGTCGAACAGGAGGGCGTCTACCCGTTGCCTGAGGCTCAGGTCGATCGCTTCGCGCTGAAGATCCACGTGGATTATCCCTCGCATCACGATGAGTTGGAAATGCTGCGGCGGCGCCTGACCGAGACCACGATTCAGCGCATTATCGTTCCCCAGACCGTCCTACAGCTTCGCGAATTGGTTTCGAAGATCTACGTCGACCCGAAAATTCGCGAGTACATCATCCGGATTGTTCGCGCCACGCGTCCCGGGCCACAGCAGGCGATTCCCATCGTCAACGAGATGGTCCAGAATGGAGCCTCGCCGCGCTCCGCGCAGCATCTGCTCGCCGTGGTCCGCAGCACCGCATTCCTCGCGGGACACGACTACGTACTGCCCGGCGATGTGAAAGCGATCGCCTTCGACGCCATGCGCCACCGCCTCATCCGCACCGTGCGGGCCGAAGCGGAAGACATTTCCGCCGACGAAATCCTCTCCGAACTCCTGCGCAAGGTGCCGGTGCCCTGATGCTACCTCAAGCCCTCATCAACCGGCTGCGCTACGTGGAGATTTCGACCCTGCGCGCCGTTCGCGCACACCGCACCGGCGATTACCTCAGCCGCATCCGGGGGCGCAGTTTCGAATTCGACCAGCACAAGCCCTACCAGCAGGGAGACGATTACCGGCAGATCGATTGGAATGTCACTGCCCGGATGCAGATGCCGTTCGTGAAGCGCGAACTTGAGGAGAAGGAACTCAGCGCCGTCATAATGGTGGATCTCTCGCGGTCGATGCTCTTCACCAGCACCGGTCAGACCAAGCGCGATCTGCTGATCGAGGTCGCCGCGGTGCTCGCCTTCTCGGCGGTCAGCGACAATATCAACGTTGGCCTGCTCGCCTTCACGGACCGCGTGGAGTGTTACCTTCCGCCCAAGAAAGGCAAGCCGCAGATCTGGCGCCTGCTGGACGCTTTGTGGAATCTCAAGCCCGCCAACCGCGGCACCAGTTTTGAACCGGCACTGGAGCAACTCGCCGGCGGGCTCAAGCGCATCGCCATGATTTTCTGCATCTCGGATTTTATCGGCGCCGATGCGCTGTGGACCTCGCGGTACCTCAAGACGCTGGCCCACAAAGCGGATTTTGTGCCTGTCATTCTGGAAGACGCCTGGGAAGAGGCCCTGCCCGAAACCGATGGATTTCTGCGGCTGCGCGATGCCGAGGCCGAGGGTCACGAAATGGTGCTGGCGCTCTCCGCCGCCCGCTGCCGCCAGTATCGGAACCTGCTGGCAGAACGCCGCGCCGGAATTCGCGCGCATTTGTTCAAGCTCAATCTCGATCCCATCACCTTGCGTACGGGAGAAGATCACTTGAAGCGCATTCTCGCGTTTTTCGTGGCACGCAAAAGGAAACGCGCATGAAGTTGCTGATTGGCATACTCTTCGCTGGGACTCTGGCGGTAGCAGCAGATCCCGGAACCCCGTTCACGGTCACGGCTCGCACCAGTCGCACCGCGGTCTGGGTGGGTGACAGGTTTGACTATGTGGTCCGGGTGGAATACCAGCCCCAATTGGAATTCGTCAAGGACCACCTGAAAAAGGAAGAACTCGATCTCACGCCATTCGAGGTTCTCGCCGCCACCACCGATTCCGGGATAATGCCGCAGGGCAGGAAATTCCTGGAACTCCGTTTGCAACTGGCCACCTATACCACCGCCGCAGATGTCTCCATTCCGCCGATCACGTTGTTCTACTTCAAGCAGGCTCGCGGTCCGGAAAAGGACGAGGCGCCGGCCGATGCCGTGACCGTGCCGGCCTTCGCCGTGGGCGTCCGCAGTACCGTTGTCGATGCTTCGAGCGGCATCCGCGATCAACGGCCTCCACTGCCCATCGACCGCATGTCGTGGATGATTCCGGGCGCTCTCGGCCTGTTTGGCTTGGCCGCGATTGCGATGCTCGGGGGACGCTTCGCTCTGGCTCAGGTCCGCCTGGGGGTGTGGGAACGAAAGATGGCCGAGCGCAGCCGCAAGAAGTCGTTGCAGCAATCGATGGAAGAGATTCATCGCACTCCCGCGGCTACGCCGTTGGAATTGGCGAGTTTCTACGATAAAGCCACTGAGATTCTGCGTGGCCTGGCAGCCGAAAAGCTAGGTGACGGCGCCGGTCTGACGCCGGAGGAACTCAAGCAGGCGCTGCTCGCCGCCGGAGATCAGGAACATCACGCCACCGTGATCAGCGAGCTGTTGACGCAGTGCGACCAGATCCGCTACGCCCCGGACGGCATGGAACAGGGACGCCGCTTGCATCCCGACTTCCTCAATAAGTTCGCCGAACTTACCGGAAAGACGTAAACCGGCCATGCGCTTCACGGGGATCGGCTTCAACGGGATTCACTTCAGTTGGATGAATGGGGCGTACCTCGCCGCGGCGCTGGCCGCGGTCTGGCTCATTTCTCTCTTTCGCCGGAAAGCGCATTACGGCCATTCCCTGCTTGCGTATCTTGGGCAGCGCATCGGACCTCCGCCGCTGCGCATCTATCTTCCACGCACTCTCGAATTTGCCGGAGGGCTCTGCCTGTGTCTGGCTTTGCTTGATCCGGTAATCCCTGTCGTGCACCAGACGGTGAAGAACCAGGGATTGAACCTGGTGCTGGTGGTCGATCTATCCTCCAGCATGGAAATGCCGGTGACCGGCGGGCGGAGGTCTCCGAAAGGACATCAGGAGACGCGACTGGAAGCGGTGAAGTCCGCGATTATCGATTTCATCGGACATCGGAAAGGGGACCGTATCGGAGTCGTCGTGTTCTCGAACAACGCTTACGTCGTCACACCCCTGACGCTCGATTCCAAATATGTGGCGAACTATGTGCAACTCATCAACGACCATACCCTGGCGGACGAAGGCATGACCGCGATCGGCGAAGGGCTGCTTCAGGCCAACGATATGCTGATGCGCGAATCGACTCCCGGCGGCGAGCGTCGCGGCAACGTCATTGTGCTGCTAACCGACGGAGACAACAATACCGGCCGTCCCGTGGATCTTGCGCTGGAGACCGTCCGCCAGAACGGCATCCGCACTTACTTCATCGGCGTCGAAGTCGAAACCCAAACCACGGTCCAAAACCAGGGATTTATCGAGGCGACCAAATTACTCGATGGAGTGAAACGCACGGGGGGAAGATACTATGACGCCCGCGACGCCACCCAACTGAATCAGGCGTACCAGGAGATCAACAAGCTCGAAAAGGCGCGCTTCACAACTACCGAAGAGCTGAGGGACGTGCCGGCGTATTCGTCCTTCGCCCTCGCGGCACTCGCATTGCTTGGCGCCGGACTCTTCCTGCGAAACGTGCCTCTCTTCCGCGAACTTTCTTAGGCAGCGTGGAAATTCGCCGGGGCTATTGGATGTCAAAGACCAGAATCGTTGCATCCTGTTTGCCCATCCGGGGCACCGCCACATAGAACCGATTCAGCTCCGGGACGAGCAGCGCGATTCTGGCTCCGGGGCCGGTGGGGACCTTGGCCAGAAGCTCGTAGCGATCCGCGTCCTGCTGCCCGAACACGCTCACGAAGCCGTCTCCACCGGACATATAGACGCGCTTGCGGGAGGCGTCATAAAAGAGATCGTCGGTGTCCACCGCTCCATCCGGACTGGCCACCATCTGGCCGGAGTTGATGTCGAACACCGCGAGTTTCGCAGGCCGGCGGCTGCCGATAAACAGGCGTTGGCTGGCGATGTCCAGCGCCATCGGATAGAAGCTCTTGACCGTGGAAACCGGCCATTTCGCAATCACTTTCCGCTTGCCCGTATCCACCACCGCGATGTGCCCGGCGGCGGGAACATTCACGTACATTCTTCGCCCGCCCGGTTTATCGATCTGGAAAGATTCCGGATGAGCCTCGAGGTTGATGACGCCTATGAGCGATCCCTCCTTGGCGTCGATGATGCCAATTCCACCTTCGGGCCCATCGCCAAATCCGGCGTAGACGCGCTGGGCCTCGACGTCGTAGCGAAGGTTATCGGCGTGGGGGAGCGGCGCGGCGCTGTGCAGCAATTTGTAAGACTGGCCATCGAAGGCATGGACGGCGCCGCCTTCCCCGTCGGCCACGAAGATCACGTTCATGTCCGGGACATAGAGAATTCCTTCCGGCTCCTTCACTCCGTTGATGGTGTGAACCCGCTTGCCCGCTTTCAGGTCCACGACCTCGACGGTACCGTTGGCCAGCCCCGAAGCGAACAAACGCTGGCCCTTCGCATCCACGGACATGTGGTCCATGCGTCCGTCCACACCAGGAAGGGCAATCGACTGGACGAGTTTGAGCGGCGCTGGCTTTGCCGTCTGCGCGATGAGCGGCAGGGCCAGACAACATAAAACGGGAGCGGCGTTGAATAATTTCATTTTCTTCCCTCTGGGTGAATGGATAAGTTAGTTACTGCATACCTCCGGAAGACCGGCAAGATGGAGTGTTACCCTATCGTCCTACAAGCGGCCGGAAAATTCACGGCCTGCCCGGTCAAAATCTCAGGCGATTCCGGAGCTTATGGCGCCCGCCTCGATAAGTTGTTGGTGCACTCTCGCGGATCGTGAGAAACTGGGAAGCCTGAGGTCTATTGGAGGCGCGTATGATCGATAAATGCATCCGGATTTGGCGGGTCCACCTCGGCATACCTGGACCGCTCCCGTGCGAATTCGCGCCTCGCCGCACCCAGAAGTCCGTGGTGCGCGCGTGATTGCTTCCGCGCCGAGCGCGGCGGTGCGATTCAGCGGGGTTTCTAAGGATTTTCCAGGCTACACAGCGGTGCGAGGAGTCTCGCTCGAAGTGCGCGCCGGCGGCTTTCTCTCCGTGGTCGGGCCAAGCGGTTGCGGGAAGTCCACGCTGCTGAATATGGCGGCGGGCCTGATGCAGCCGGCGGAAGGCACGGTCGAGATATTTGGCGAGCCGCTCCGCGGGATTAACCGCAAAGCCGGATACATGTTCCAACAGGATGCGTTGTTACCCTGGAAGACCGTACTGGACAATATTCTGCTCGGGCTTCAATTGCGCGGCGGGGAACCGAAACAGGCTGGACGATCCGCGCAGGCTTGGATTCACCGCGTCGGACTGGATGGCTTCGCCGCGCACTATCCCCATCAACTGAGCGGAGGCATGCGCAAGCGCGTCGCCATGGCGCAAACCTGGATCGTGGATCCCGACATCGTTTTGATGGACGAACCCTTCGGTGCGCTGGATGTTCACACCCGTATGAGAATGGAAGGCGAGATCCTCACGCTTTGGGCTGAAACCGGCAAGACCGTTATTTTCGTTACCCACGACCTGGAAGAAGCCATCGCGCTTTCCGATGAAGTGGTGGTGCTGTCGGCTGGTCCGGCGAGCCATGTGGTGGGTGTTTACCAGGTGGGACTGGAGCGGCCCAGAAATCTCATCGACCTCAAGACCGACCCTCGCTTCGTCGAAATCTACAGATCCATCTGGAGCGATTTGCGGGAGGAGGTGCTGAAGAGTTATGCGCGCAGCCAACCGCAGTAATGGCGTCCCTATGCTTGCGTGGCAGGTGCTGCTGGGTGCGGCACTGCTGCTCGGGTGGGAAGTAGGATCGCGAAGCGGCGTGCTGGACAAGTTCTTTTTCAGCCGTCCGAGCGACGTGATCGTGCGTGTGTGGCGGATGATCGCGACGGGCTCGATCTGGGGCCATCTGGTCACCACGCTGCTCGAGGCTGCCATCTCGTTCCTCATCGGTGTGATCGGCGGAGTGGTCCTCGGTTTTGTGTTGGCGCGGAATCGCTTCCTGGCTGCGCTGCTGGATCCTTTTATCCGCGTCGCCAATGCGTTGCCACGCGTGGTGCTGGCCCCGATCTTCCTGCTCTGGTTCGGCTTGGGCATCTGGTCCAAGGTCGCGCTCGGCGTGACGGTGGTCTTCTTCATCGTCTTCTTCAATACCTATCAGGGGGTCTGTGAAGTGGACCCGGTCATCGTGAATAACGCGCGGATGTTGGGGGCTAGCGAACGGCAGTTGATCCGCCACGTGCTGATCCCGAGTGCGCTCAGTTGGATTTTTTCCAGCCTTCACATCAGCATTGGTTTCGCCATCATCGCCGTGGTAGTGGGAGAGTATCTGGGAGCGTCGCGTGGTGTGGGCTATATGATTTCGCAAGCGGAAGGCGTGTTCGACACCACCGGTGTCTTCGCGGGAATGGCGGTATTGGCGGGCGTGGTTCTGATCGTAGGCACTCTGGTGGATCGCCTGGAGCGCTACCTGCTGCGATGGAAAGTGCGGGATACCGGCAGTGTAAAGGGGGATATGGCGTGAGGATGGTTGCGGCGCTTTGTCTGTTGCTCGCCGGCTGCGGCGCGAAGTCTGGAAACATCCGCGTGCGGATTACCGATGTCGGCCCCGGGCTCCAGCCGCAGTACCTGGCCAACACGCTGGCGCAATCGCTGGGCTTCTACAAAAAGGAGGGGCTCGACGTCACGATTGAGACGGTTCCCTCCGCTGCGAAATCGATGCAGGCGCTGATCGGCGGAAGCGTCGATGTCGGCTGCATTACTTACATGCAGACCATTCAACTGGCCGCCGAAGGCCAGCACGTGCGCACGTTCTTCATTGGCATGCAGCGCGCGTTCAACGTCCTGGTTGTCTCTCCGCGCGCCAGCCGCAAGATCGCGCGGATCGAGGACCTGAAGGGTGCGACGATCGGAATTCCGTCACCCGGATCGCCCAGCCATCTGTGGCTGAACTACTATCTTGCGGCGCGTGGTGTGCGTCCGGCGGAGGTCAACACAGTGGCGATTGGAGTTGCTGCTTCGGCAGTCGCCGCGGTCGAGAGTGGGCGAATCGATGCCGCGGTTCTGGCGGGAGGAGACCACCTCCGCCTGTTGCGGCGGGAGCCGTCGTTGCGCATTCTCGTGGACGGCAGCTTGCCCGAAGTGATGCGCGACACCTTCGGCGGGAATCTCTATGCAAGCGGGGCGCTGGCAGCGAAGCAGGAGTGGCTGGAGCGGAATCCCGAGATTGCACGGCGGTTGGCGCGCGCCGCCGGAGCCGCGCTCCAGTGGATTCGCTCTCACACTCCGGAAGAGATCCGGGACCATCTGCCTGAATCCGCGCGCTCGCAGGATGCGGAGGGAGATCTGGAGATTATCCGCTGGAGTCTCGGCGGGTTTACACCGGACGGCAAGATGCCGGTGGGAGCGCCGGAAGCGATGAAGCGCTATCTGGATGCGACCGTGGACAACGTGCGCAGTGCGAAGATCAATCTGGCCGAAACGTGGACGAACGAATTCCTGCCGCAGGTGAAATGAAAGGAACCTGTCGAGTCTGTAATTGTGCAAGCAACGCCAGTTGGCAACTTGCGATTGCTTCAGACCGCGAAAATCGGGCCGGCAATGTTCTCTTCGCGTTCGTAAAATCGAGTCCAACTGCATCGGCAACCGAAATTCCGACTCATCCAGTTCAAGTTCCGCGTGAAGTGACGTCAATTCACTTCCCGAATCTGCGCGACGAGGCTTTGGCTACACACAGGCCTGAGCAGGCTGAAACTTGGATACTTGGAATGACTTCAGGCAATCGAGGCAGACCCGTTCTCCCATGCGCCCGTTCTCACATGGCACGGCCTTCGTTTGCCGAAGACTTCGCAGGCAATTTAGTCACTCATGTAGAGTGCGTACCGTGTCCCCGCCAATGGGTCGGCTTCCGGGCAATCAAGCCCCACTTTCCCCCTCTTCCGGAGCAGCCGTGACCTGTCGAACGTGTAAGATCCCGATGAAGGAACTGAAGGGACACATCTACCACCAGCAACGGAAGTGGCAATGTCCGAAGTGCGCCAGGATCAGGATGCAGAAGCAGCGGGAGAAGTAACGTATGCGGAGCTCACGTCGCCAGCGGAAGCGAGCGCTTGCGCTCTCCGGTGGCGGCGAACAATGCATTGGCGATTGCCGGCGCGGGCAGCGTGATGGGCGATTCGCCCGCTCCAACGGCAGCGAGATCCCGGCGGTCGATCAGTTCCACCTCGATCTCAGGAACGTCGCCGAAGCGCGGCACGCGGTATTGCGCGAGGCTGCGCGTGATCTGGGTGCGGCTGTCGAAGCGCAGTTGTTCCCAGAGGGCGCCGCCGATCCCCTGAATCAGGCCGCCTTCCATTTGGCCGCGGAGGTTGGCGGGGTTGAGCGCGGCTCCGAAATCGCCGGCGGCCACCAAGCGGCGCAGCCGCAGTTGGGCTCCTTGACCCTCCGTCTCCACGAAGAGCGCGAGACGCGCGCCTTTTTCGATCGTGCAGGCGAGTCCGTAACCTACGCCGCGGCCGGGTTTCTGTTTTCCCCAGCCGAAACGCGCGGCGGCTCTTTCGAGCACTTCCTTCAAGCGCGCATCGCTGATATGGGCCAGCCGGAACTCGAGCGGATCACGGCGCAGCGCGTGCGCCCATTCGTCGATGTGCGACTCGCGCGCGAAATTGTTCAGCGTGGCCGCCAGCGCCCTGTAGGATCCCTGCCGGAACGGCGACTCGGCGCGCCAGAATTCGTTGGACATATGGCGCAGGTCGTAAGGCGGGCGCAGTCCCGGTGCGCCCGCGTTATAGTTGCGAAACCGCCACGCGATCAGGCGTCCCTGGGAATCGACGCCGCTTTCGATGTCGACCACGCCGGCCGGGCGAGCGTAGGAGATTCGGAATTCGTCCTCGCGGGTCCAGGCAAGCCGGACCGGAGCCTTACCGCCACGTGCGAGGATCGCCACTTCGAGTTCGCATTCGCTCCGTTGCTTGCACCCGAACGCACCGCCGGGCATAGAGGTCCGGACGCGTACATTCGCCTCCGGGATTCCGAGAGACTTGGCAAGCTCGGCGCGCACCAGGAATGGCGCGGATTTTCCGCAGTCGATGGTCAGGGAGCCGTCGTGCCACTGTGCCACCGCCGCCCGGGGTTCCAGGGGTACGTGTGCGATGGGCGGCGCCCAATACGATGCGGACAGTGTGCGGGTTGCCGCCGCCAATCCCGCGTCCACGTCGCCGCCGCGAATGAGTGGCGGGTAGCGCGTCTCCTTCACCTCCACGGGCGCAATCCCCTTCGCCCGAAAGCGCTCGATGAGGGAGTCGATCGCCGGCAGCGGCTCCTCCCGCCACTTGGCCCGGATCAGAGCCGCGGCGCGGCCGGCCGTCTCCGGATCTGGCGCCACTACGCCGAGCAGATCGCCTTCGCGTACGATCTGCACGCCGGGGAGCGCGAGCGCGGCGGTAGCGTCGAAGCTCTCGAGTTTGGCCCGGTAGGCGTCAGGACGTACGATTCGCCCGTGTCGCATGGCTTCGACGCGCACATCGGAGCAGTAGCGTAGGGTGCCCGTGACCGCTTCCCGGCCATGCAGCGGCGGGATCGACTTGCCCAGGACCTTCCACGCCGCTGGATCGGTGATGGGGTGACCGGCGAATGACGCGACCTCTTGCCGGATGGCGGGCACTGTCTCTGGCGTTGTGAGCGAAGCCCAGGTACCGCCATCGTCGGGCACCATGGCGGTATCGCCCATGATCAGGCGAACCCGCTCGACCCCGACACCCAGTTCCTCGGCGGCAGCTTGGGTGAGTAGCGTGCGGGCGCCCTGGCCCATCTCGATCTTGCCGGTAAATGCCTCGAAGATACCGTCCATCCCGGCTCGCACGCGGAGGGGACGTTCCGCGCCAGGCAAGGGTAGCGCCAGCAATGCGCCGGAACCGAGTACTCGGAGGAACTCGCGGCGTTTGTACTGGATGAGAACCGCGTCAGCTTCGGCCAAGGATCGTAGTGACCTTCCGGTTAGTGTTTTGGTACAGAGTGAAATCGAGAGAGGGCGCGCTCCGTTCGTCGTCTCGATGAGCCCACAAGTCTATTCCTCAGCATGCCCCCCGGCAGTGCCGCTTTCGATTGGTCCGGCACAATAATTGTAGCGCCGCCGATGATGTACGGGAAGGTGCACAAGGGTTCATTTCGAGACTTGAATTACATGAAACCGTAACTGATTATTGACAGTTACATCCCACCGCGCATGATATGTTCAATTCCTACCCTCTATCTATCAGCAAAAAAGGAAGGACTCCGTATGAAACAAATTGTCTCGATTGCAGCATTGTTGGCTGCAACTCTGTCCATTGCACAAGCCGATATCATCACCGCCTGGACGTTCGAAAACAGTGCGATCGCGCTGAACAACACCCCGGCTCCTTCCACCGGCGCGGGAACCGCCAAGTCGATCGGCATGGACGTTTACCCGACCCCGAATATCGGAGTAACCACCAATGACGTCCTAGCGGGCGTGGTGGGAGACACGGGCGTGAACGGGAATTCCAATCTCTCTCAAGTCTGGCGCGTCCGTGCGCAGGCCGGCCCTGCCGGTGCTGCAAATGGCTGGTCGAGCCTGGCCCCGATCGGGACTCAGGGCGCCGTGTTCAGCGCTAGCACAATGGGCTACACCAACATCACCGTCAGCTTCGACTGGTTCGCGACGAATCAGGGTCCGGCGAACCTGCAGTTTGCCTACACCACGGATGGCACTACCTGGAAAAATGTGGCGTTGAACCTCGGATCGAATACCGGAGTGGCGCTCCTGAATAACAGTTCGTCCGCGAATACGGTCAAGGGATCGTATCTCAGTATTACCGGGGGCGGGCAAGGTTGGTTCACCGGGTTGACGGCGATCATCAACGATCCGAATGCGGCTAACAATCCCAAATTCGCCGTTGAGATGGTGAACGCCTCGACCGGCGCGGACTGTATCGGCGCTTCGGGAGGTCCCTTGAATAACAACTCGGGCAACTGGCGGTTTGACAACGTCGTGATTTCGGGTCAGAACACGTTTACCGGCTTTACGGCGGGGAATCTCGTGCTCTCGCGCAGCGTTTATACAGGCGATGCGAGCACGGTCGTCAAGGGCCAGGCATTGCCGCCGGTTTGTCCGGCCAGCGCCGAAGCCGCGGCGGCCGGAGCCTGCAAAGCGGCCAAGGCTACCGATAACGGCGCGTATGCATCCACCGCCGGGGCCAACAACGTTTTTAATAACAATAAAACCGATGGAAGCTTCGGAGTCACCTCGCCCATCTATCTGGAGCAGCTCACTCCGTCCGGTACCACTGTCAACAACTTCGCGGTCCCGAGCAACATGATCGTCACCAGCTTCAGCTCCAAATCCGAACTGGGACTGAATCTGTCCACAGACGGAAGCGTGCTCACCTTCATGGGGTACGTGGCGGCGCCGAACTCGGTGGATGTTTCCAACTCCAACACGCCCGGCGTCTACGATTCCACTAATCCCGCCGGAGGCAGTTATTTCCGCGCCGTCGCCCAGATGGGCGCCAATGGGGCCATCCAGGTCACGCCAATCAACGCCTACAGCGGCAACAACGGCCGGGCGGCGATTCTGGCCAACGGGCTTTACTACATGGTCGGCAACTCTAACAACGGAGCCGGGACGCCGCCCAACGTCGTCGCCGCGACCGGCGTCGAAATCGCAACGCCGGGACAGGCGGCAACCACGCCGCCGGTAGAGGTTGGCAGTTTCTCAATCAGCCAGATCAATCCGGCCACCGGGCAGCCATACGCCGTCGATGCGAAGGACAAGCCGGGCAAGGATAACAACTTCCGCGGCCTGACCATCTTCAATAACACTCTCTACGTAACCAAGGGCAGTGGCAGCAATGGCATCGACACCGTGTACCAGGTGGGCGCATCCGGAACCTTACCCACGCTCGCGAATGCGGCCAGTGCCCCGATCGCTCCGCTGCCGGGCTTCCCCACCATTTCCGCGAGACTCGTCACCTCCAAGGACGACTATCCGTTCGGGATCTGGTTCGCCAACGCCACCACACTGTATGTGGCCGATGAGGGTGACGGCGTGCTCGCCGACGCCGCCGGCAGCACGACCGCCGGTTTGCAGAAGTGGATCCTCTCCGGCGGCACGTGGAAGATGGCCTACGTGCTTCAGAACGGCCTAAACCTGGGCCAGCCCTACGCGGTCGCGAATTACCCCACCGCGCTCAACCCCGCCACCGGCGGTCTCCGCAACATCACGGGCAAGGTGAACTCCGACGGGACCGTGACCATCTACGGAATCACATCCACCGTGAGCACGAACGGCGATCAGGGCGCGGATCCCAATAAACTGGTGTCCATCACCGACATGCTGGCCAACACCACGGCGGCCGGCGCCGCGACGGCTGCTTTCACCACGCTGCGTACCGCCGCGGCGGGAGAGATTCTGCGCGGCATATCGCTCGCCCCCACTTCGACCTCAATGCCCAATGTTCCTTTGATTCTCTCGGCCGCAAGTCCCGGCGTGACCTCGATTGCGCAAGGCGGACTAGCTTTCGCGATGGGGCAGAATCTCGCGCCTGACTCGCCGGAGATCCTGGGTGCGTTGCCCACCACCCTCAATGGCACTTCGGTCTCCATTTCGGATGCCAAGGGCAGTATCACCAGCGCTCCGCTGATCTTCGTGTCGCCCAGCCAGGTGACGTTTCAGGTTCCTTCGACCGTCGCTGCCGGAACGGCCAGAGTGACGATCACTGCGCCCGGATCGACTCAATCGGCCAACAACGTAGTGATCGCCCCCGTCGCGCCGGCAGTGTTCACCGTAAACGGGAGCGGTCTGGTCGCGGCCTACGCGGTCCGCGTCTCCTCGACCGGCACTCAGACCATCGAACCGGCTTACGCCTTGAACGCGCAGGGATCGTACTCGGCCACGCCGATCAGCATGGGCTCGGCGACCGATAGTGTCTACCTGACGGTGTACGCCACGGGCGTGCAGGCGGCCGGACTGGCCAAAGTCACTGTAACCGTGAACGGAATCAGCACACCGGTGTTGTATGCCGGCAGCGCCGGGTACGCCGGCGTGGATCAGGTGAACGTGCAGCTTCCAGCGTCACTGGCGGGGGCAGGAACTGTGTCGCTGCAGCTCACGGCCGCGGGCATCGCCGCCAATACGGTCCAAATCGTACTTCAGTAGCAACCCGCGTGCCGGAGTTGTAGGGCAGGACATCATCCTGCCCTACAGTTCCGGCCTTCCAGCGTCCTCGTGGATTGTTTCCGAATGCGTCAACATCCAGACGCTATCCCGTAAAACGGCAGTGCCTCGCTACTTGATGATAAGATGGGCAATCGCCGATCATGTTTCCTGACCCCACCGTCGCCGCATCATGAATGCCAACGAACGCCGCCGCCGCATGCTGGAAGAAGCATGGATTGGTGACGCTGTCCTGTGCCTCTACTGCCGGAGCCGCATCCTCGAGCGCGACGGCGCTCTCGACGGCGAAAAATTCACCCGCATGACATCGAACCAGTTCCTGACTACTTTCGGCGACCCGTCGGAGGTGGAAGCCGAAATCGGCCGCGTCTATGCAGACGAGGGGCTACAGGCTGCCTTCGTCTGGATCGAAGCCAAGTTCATGCCGAAGTTCGATAAGCGTGAAGCCAAACGCAAGCCTCCGCCCCACCGGAATACCGCCACTTAAGTTGGCTCGCTACGGAGACTCGGGCGCAAGGGAACTCCGGCACGCCCGGCGCATCGCCCCTACGCGGTCCGTAAACCGCCTAGCCTTTGTAGACTTTCCAGAATACTTCGCGGAACCGCGCCATCTCCGCATCCGTGCCGATGCTGACGCGGAGCATATTGTCGAGCGGCGGAAAGGGGCGTCCGGGCGCCACGCCGAGCGTCGGCATCGTCGTGATGAAGTGGCGGGAATCGCGGCCCACGTCGATCATCATGAAATTCGCATTGGGCTCGATGAACTTGACCTTGCGCTCGCGCAGCCATGCGGTCATCTCACCGCGGGTCTTGCTCATGGATGCCTTGCGCTCGCGCAGAATTGGCTCGCGCTCATTCAGTGCGGCGACTACCGCGCGTGCGCTCACAATCGAGATCACATTGAGCGACATGCGCGTCATCTGTTCAATCAGGTCCGCGCGCGCCGCCGCGAATCCCACGCGCAAGCCGGCCATGCCATAGATCTTAGAGAACGTGCGCGCCACAATTACGTTCTTACCCTGCTTCACGTAGGGCAGGGCGCTCTTCACGTCCGGGCGCTCCACGAAGTGGATGTAAGCCTCATCCACCAGCAGGGTCGTATTCGCGGGCAGGTTAGCCACTAGCCAATCCACATCCTGCGCGCTGGTGACGGCGGAAGTCGGATTGTTGGGATTGCAGAGGTAGATCAGGCCGCCGTGCGCGCGATCGGCCTCTTCCGCCATCTTGCGCACGTCGGCCGTATAATCCTCGCGGAGTTTGGTCAGGATCACGGGACGGCCCAGGTTGCGCGCGACATCGCGTGGGCCTTCATACGCCGGATTCACGGTAATGAAGGGCTTGGTGGCCGAGGTGAAAAGCTCGACGGCGGTGTGCAGTACTTCGCTCGATCCGGCGCCCGCGACGATCTGCTCCGGAGCCAGGCCTTCAGCCGTCGCCATCACCGTGTAGATGTCCGCGAATTCGTTGTAGTGATAACGGCCGCTCGAAGGCAGCACGGCGGTCATGGCGTCCAGCGAGCAGCGCGGCGGACCGGCTGGATTTTCGTTGGCGTTGAGCCAGACCATGTCCTTGGCGAGCGCCGCGCCCTTGACGGCGGCGCGCTGGGCATAGGCAGCTTCGGGCAGTATGCGAGCCACCGCCGCGGCGGCGGCCATTCGTGCGATAAATCCCCGGCGTGTCGACATGGTTACGTTCCCTCCAACTCTGGTTATGATACCGAAGATTGGGCCGCATCCCCGCGCCGCTCCGGCGGGCGCATGAAGAGTAGCGCACGCGGGAGCACTTGGATTTCGAGCGGCAGGGTGCCCACCGGCTCGCCGTCCAGTTCCACCGGCACTTCCCCTTCCGATTCCACGCGGACCCGGGCAGCGCGCCAGTGGCGCACCTTTGGGTGGGAGTAGAGGGCGCCGGAATAAAGAATCGGCAAGCGTGCGGCCACCTCGAGCAGGCTGACCCGCTCTACGACCGTGATGTCCGCCAGACCGTCGTCGATTAAGGCTTCGGGCGCGATCCGGATTCCGCCCCCCTGGTACTGGCCGTTGGCTACCGCCGCCGTGGTGATGGTGAAGGCTAGCGGTGAGGCATCGTCCATCCGTATCGTGATCGGGAAGGAGCGCCCCGATGCCAGGATGGGAATGGCGGCCGCCAGATAACGGGCGCTGCCCGGCGCCGCGCGGCGCCACCCTTGCGGCGGGATCGCGGCCAGCGCGCCGAGTCCGATGCTGGCGGCGTTCAGAAAACAGCGTTCGGCCGGCGCTCCGCCAGGTCCGAGGAAGCGCGCGCGAAAGGCGTCGATGGGACGGGCGCAGCCGCTTCCGAGGACGTTCACGCTGCGTGCCAAATCGCGCAGTCCCAGGGTACGCGCGAAGTCTCCGCCGCTGGCCAGGGGCAGCAAGCCGACCGGCGGCATCGCCGTGGCCCCGAGGATCCCGTTCACGACTTCATTCAAGGTTCCGTCGCCGCCTGCCACGATCAACAGATCGCAGCACGCGTCCGCAAGTTCGCGCGCCAGAGTGGTCGCGTGTCCGGGAGCTTGCGTGAAGTGGACCTGGATCGGGCCGAGCCGCTGCTCGAGCATTCGGGCCGCGCGCGGCCAGCCGCGGCGGGCGGCACCGGAACCGGCGCAGGGATTGACGATGGCGGCGATCACACCACGACGTCCATGCCGATTGCGTCGTGATCGGACATGGGCACGGTCCGGCCCTCGCGGAGATCGTGGATGACGAGTGGGTCCGCAACCTGCAAGCCTCGCGTGGCGAACCAGTCGAGTTTCATGGGGCAGCGTCCCTGGTGATGGCGCAGCGCCCAGTGTATGAAAGCGAAGCACCATTCCGGGACCCATTCGCGCAGGCTTCCGGTGGCCCGGGGATCGCAAACGTCGTAGCAAATGGTATGTTCGCCCATCTGGTTCGAGCGTTCGTATTCGAAGCCGCGTTGCCGGAGCAATTGGAACAAATCGCGCTCGAAGCGGTTCTCGGGATGCAGGTAGTGGTTGCGGATCACATGGTCCACGCCCATCATCACACGCCGCCAGAAACCAAGAATGGCGCGGAACGCATGCGAAGAATCGTAGGTGCTGGTGTTCCAGTCGCCGCCGAGGATCACGGGTAGCCCGGCGTCCGCCGAATCCAATACGCAGCGCATTTGCTCGCGCCGGTGGCGCTGCGTGGATTGGGCGTCGAGGTGTACCGAAACGGCTTGCACCGCGAGATTCGGGAAGTCGATGCGGGCGGAGACGGCTGCCTGACGGCCTAGCCTTTGCTCGCGGTGGGCCATCTTATCCACGCCGTTATCGAGCGCGATCAGGCGAACGTCGCGAATCGGATAGCGGCTCAAGATGGCGTTCCCATGCAGTCCTAATGTATTCTCACCCTCGACTTCGCGCTCCACGCCGGAGCCCTTGCCCAGGGCGATGTAGCAGGGCGCGAAGACCTGCGCCATTCCCAGTTCCCGCGCCAACTCTTCGGACACCATGCGATTCCCGGAGCGCGCCATGCCGGCATCCGCCTCGGTGAGCAGCAGCACATCGCAGGTCTTGAGATAGGGATGCGAGCGGAACGCTTCCAGTTGCGCCTCGAATTCGGTGCCGCGTTCGATGTTCCACGCCAGGATCCGGTAGCGCGCTTTGGCCGGCGCCTCCTGACGGCGAAAGTCCGCCAGATGCGGAGTGGCGAGAGCTCGCGCCACGAATGGAGCCACCGCCCGGTAGGCCGGGTGAAGTTCCAGCTCCGCCGTGGAGCGGCACTGGCACAGGGCCTCGCGCCGCGGTGGAATTTCCCGGGCCAGATCGGCGTAGAGCGCCTGCAATGGTGTATCTTCGACTCGCATCGGACTCGTGGGGGCTCGCCTGAAATCGTAGCAGACCTTGAGTGCGCCGCGTGGTGCGCTCGTCACGCCGATGGGAGGGGTGGTTTCGCATTCGCTTCCAATCGCTTGCTGGAGGCGCGGATACGCAGCGACGCGGGAAGGCGGACGGTGATCGATTCAGCCTGTGTGGCGATTCCCTCGATCCGGTCCAGTAGGATTTCGGTGGCGCGGTAGCCGATCTCAAACGCGGGTTGGACCACCGTGGTGAGCGCGGGGGAGAAGAGATCATCCACCGTCAACTCATCGAACGTGGCAAAGGCAATGTCTTCCGGAGTGCGGATCTTGCAATCGCGGAGGGCACGGAGCACGCCCAGGGCTGACTGGCCGTTGGTGCAGAAAATGGCATCGGGCCGGAGATTGCGCGCATCCGGGCTGAAGTGGCGGCGGCAATCGTTGGCAATGTCTTCGGGACGCAGGTTGGCGCTCCAGATCAGTTCCGGGTCAGGCGGAATGCCTGCCTTGCGGAGCGCTTGTGTGCAGCCCTGCAGGCGGCGGCGTTCGTTTTTGAGATTCAGCGGTCCGGTGACGATGGCGATGCGGCGCGCGCCCTGCGAGAGTAAATGCGTGACGCCCATCTCGGCCGCTTCGGCGTCTTCCACGCACACCGAATCCACTGGTATCCGTTCCGGAATCCGGTCCAGGCAGACGACAGGAATATCATCATCCAGAATCCGTGTGAGCTGGCTGAGCGGGATGGGCGCAGCGGCGATCACGAGCAGAATTCCCTCGACCCGTTGCGAGCGGAGCAGGGAAAGCAGCTCGCGCTGGCGCTCGCCTTCATCGTCGGAATTGACCGCGATCAGCGAGTAGCCCTTCTTGCGGGCAGCGGTTTCCGCGCCGCGAATGATCTGGGGATAAAAGCTGATGGTCAGATCGGGAACGATGATTCCCAGCGTGCGGGTCTTGCTGGTTTTCAGGCTGCGCGCGACGTGGTTGGGATGGTAGTTGAGTTCGCGGATGGCGGCCTGCACCTTGAGCCGCAGCGGCTCGCTCACGTTGACCGAGCCTGTGATCACATGGGAAACCGTTCCCACGGATACGCCGGCGAGTTCAGCCACTTTCTTAATGCTGGGCATGAAGTTGAATCCCGTGGCAGGGGGAGAAGCCCGATCCCACTTTTCGCGCCCCGCCGCGCCGGACCGCCCTACGCCGTGTTCTTCTGCAAGCCGCGGAAATCGATCGCCGCGGCCGCGAAATCCAGGCGCGCCTTGATCTCGACGCCGTCCACCTCGAAGCCTTGCCGGGTCTCCAGGTAGACACCCTGCTGCCCCTCGAGGTAGCAGTACTCGATCGTGTCGATGGAACTCGGGTCGGCCGCCGTGTACCAGTTGGTGTCGCCGACGCTGGCGACCGCATCGAGGCGCGGCTCCACGATCGGCACCATCGCGCGCACGAAGGCCGGCACGTCGGCCGAAGACGCGGTGGCCGCCAGGTTGATGGGGTTGGTGAGCTGGACCGCAATGCCTTCGAGCGCCGCCGGGATGATCAGGTACTTGGGGATCAGGTTCAGGATCGTGCCCTTGGGCGCGGTCTGCTTGCGCATCAACTTGCG
>CAIRBY010000699.1 GCA_903876865.1 uncultured Acidobacteriia bacterium | reverse complement strand
GGTCACGGCCGATCACGGCGGAGTGGCCAAAGGCCATGGCGGTTCGACCATGGCCGAGTTGGAGATTCCCTGGATTCTCGCCGGTCCCGGTGTGGCCCAGGGCCGCGAACTGCGTACCCCGGTGCGTACATACGATACGGCTGCGACGGTGGCCTCCATTCTGGGTGTGAAGCCTCCCGATTGCTGGATCGCCCGGCCTGTGCTCGAAGCGTTCCTGACCCGCTGAGCGCGCTGCTCTATCTCGGTTTCTCGGTGATTTCGCGGAACACGCGGAGCAGGTTGCCTCCCAGGAATTTGCGGATGCGCACTTCCGAATAACCGCGCCGCAACATGGCGTCCGTGAGCATGGGCAGGTCGCGGATGTCGCGCATGCCACGCGGCAGGGGCGGGCCGCCATCGAAATCGCTGCCGAGTGAAACGTGGTCTTCACCCACCAGAGTGATGGCGCGATCCACCACCTCCACCCAGCCATCCGCGGTGAGCCGGATCTCCTGAGGAATCGCCGCGGGCACCATGGGGAACTGCGGTCCCACGATCTGATCGAGTTCGCTGAGAGTGACGGGGGCGTCCTTTCGCGAGGCCGCGCTGTTGTCCCAGAAAGCCTTGCCGGCATGGGCCACGGCCCAATCGAACGCTTTTCGATTGTGGAACTCGTTGCCGAGTTGGAAGCCGAAGACGCCGCCCTTCGATGCCAGTCTCTTGAGCAGTGCGTCCGGCATATTGCGGGGGATATCGTTCACGGCGCGGAGCCCGTGGTGGGTGGCGATGAGCGGGGCGGTGCTGACATCGAGCGCGGCGGAAATCGCCTCGTCGGAAGCATGCGAGATGTTAATCACCATGCCCAGTCGGTTCATCTCGCGGATGACTGCGAGGCCGCGTTCGTTCAAACCGTGCCATTGCGGCACGGAGCAGCAGGAATCGGCGTAGTTGCTGGTCCAGTTGTGGGCGGAGAGTTGCACGGAGCGCATGCCCAGGCGGTACATCTGGCGAATCACGGCTGGGTCGCCATCCAGATCGAAGCTGCCTTCGATATCGAGCACGGCCGCGATTTTTCCAGCCGCATGAATGCGCTCGATCTCAGAGGCGTTGCGGGCGATTTCGATGCTGCCGCGATTGCGCTCGATCTGTTCGATGGCGGTATCCAGCATGCGCAACGCCTGCCTGGTCTCCAGGCGGGCGGGGTAGTAGTCTTCCGTCACGAAGATGGAAAAGAAGAGCGCTCCCAGACCGCCTTCGCGGGCCCGCGGCAGGTCGAACTGGCCGTCCGGTTTGCGCTGGCCGATATCGCCGCCGTGATAGAACTCGCGGTCCACGGCATGAATGTGGCCATCGAAGACGAGTGCGCTGGAATGCAGCGCAAGCGCGCGGGCGGAGACAGCAGTGCCGTCCGCCGTCTGTGCGCCCACGAGCGCCGCCACGGCTGCGAGCATCGCCAGGCCGTATGCCGCGGGCTTATAATCGAGGCTGTTTGAAGGTCTCTGCAAGGGTGAGGATCTTTGCAGAGGCTTTGACCGGAATCTTCGCATGAGCGATCTGGCCATGAACAGCATGAACAATCTGGTGCGTCCCAAACTCGCCGCCATAGTCACCGCCTACTACAAGTATTCGCACGCCCAACACATCGTGGACCGTCTGCTGGAGGGCTACGGCTGGAACGGTCAGCACCATTATCCTCCCATGGACGTGGTGTCGCTTTACGTGGATCAGGTGGGCGCGAACGACCTGAGCCGCGAGCGCGCGGCGCGGCACCCGGGGATGAAGATCTATCCCACCATCGCTGAGGCTCTCACTGCCGGAGGGAGCAAACTCGCGGTGGATGGCGTCGTGATTGTGGGCGAGCACGGTACTTACCCGCGCAATCAGAAGGGGCAGACGCAGTATCCGCGCTGGGAGTTTTTCCAGCAGGTGGTCACAGTGTTTCGGGATAGCGGCCGCTCGGTCCCCGTCTTCAGCGACAAGCACCTTTCCTGGAATTGGGAGTGGGCGCGCAAGATGTACGATACGTCGCGAGAGTTGGGCTTCCCCTTCCTGGCCGGGTCGAGCCTGCCGGTGACGTGGCGCACGCCCTCGGTGGAGATGCCTCTCGAGGCGAGCATCAGCGAGGCGCTTTGCCTCTGCTACGGCGGCGTGGACAGTTACGATTTTCACGGGCTGGAAACCGTGCAGTGCATGGTGGAGCGGCGCAAGGGCGGGGAGAAGGGCGTTGCGTGGATTCAGGCGTATCGCGGCGAGAAATTCTGGGAAGCGCTGCGCGATGGGGTGTGGTCCAAGCCGCTGATGGATGCCGCCTTGTGCCGCAGTCACACGCTGGTGCCGGCTCGGGCTGGATTCACGCAGGTGTTTCCCGGCGTGGAGGATATGCGGCGGCTGGTGAAAGACCCGGTGGCCTACCGCTACCAGCACTCCGATGGTGTGAAGGGTACCGTGCTGCTGATGAATGGCCTGGTGCGGGACTTCAATTTCGCGGCGTACGTGAATGGCCGCAGCGAGCCCTGGTCTACGCAGATGTTCCTGCCGATGCCGGACGGGCGGACCACGCTCGCCAGTTTCTTCAGCCCGCAGGTGAATCACTGCGAGACGATGTTCCTGACCGGCAAGGCGCCCTATCCCCTGGAGCGAACGCTGCTCACAACCGGGCTGACGGCGGCGGGCGTAGAGAGCCTCTACCGGGGGCAGCAGCGGTATGAGACGCCGCACCTGAATATCGCCTATCAGCCGGTGCGCGAATCCACGTTCTGGAGAACATGACCATGCTGACGCGACGCAGCTTTCTTCAGACCGCCGCGGCGATCCCCGCCGTGGCCGCGAGCCAACCGAAGCGGATCGCTATGCTGGCGACCGCGTACACGCCGCTCTCGCAGGCGCAGCATATGGGCGACCGCTTTCTGGTCGGCTACCCGTATGGCGGCGTGTGGCGCATGCCCGAGGCGAAGCTGACTTCGCTCTACGTCGAGAAGAAGCCGGAAGGCGAGCTGAGCGGCGCGCGCGCGCGGGAATTCGGTTTTGACGTCTACTCCACGGTGGCCGGCGCATTGCGCCGCGGCGGCAAGGAACTGGCCGTGGACGCGGTGCTGATCTTCGACGATGCCGGCGAAGGTGGGCTCTTCGAGCAGTGTCTGCAGGTGTTCGAGCAGGAGAGGCGCGGCGTGCCCGTCTATCAGGACAGGCAACTCGCTCACAGCTTCGAGAAAGCCAGGACGATGTTCGAGCGGTCCCGGCGCCTGCGCTTTCCGGTGTTGGGGGGCACATCGCTCCCCGTGACGTGGCGGCTGCCGGCCATCGATCTGCCGGTGGGGTGCAGAGTCGAGGAAGCGCTGATGGTGGGCGTGGGCGAAGGCCGGGAGTTTCACGCCATCGAGGGATTGCAATGCATGGTGGAGCGGCGGCGCGGTGGAGAAACCGGCGTGAAGTCCGTGCAGTTGCTGGAAGGCGACGCGGTCTGGAAAGCCGGCGAAGCGGGCCGCTACTCGAAGGAACTGCTGATCTCCGCACTCTCTCGCAGTGACACGCCTCTCGGTTTCAGCGATGCGGATAGCCGCCCGCAGAACCTGGTGGCTGCGGGACAGTTGCAGGTGCTTGCCAGGCATCCCGCGGCGTACCTCATCGAATACCGCGACGGTCTGAAGGCTGCCGTGCTGATGCTGGATGGCGCCGTCAAGGATTTCAATTTCGCGGCTCGCCTGAGCGCTCCTCGGCAGGTGCTGGCCACGCAGTTTCTGGTCACGCCGGAACCGAACGCCACTCACTCCGCCTGTCTCGCGCGGAAAGTGGAGCAGTTGATCGCGGGTGGCGCGGCGCCTTATCCGGCGGAGCGAGCGCTGCTGGCTGGCGGGGTGCTGGAGAGTTGCCTGACCTCGAAAGAGCGCGAGCATGCGCGCTTGCAGACTCCGCAGCTGAAGGTGGCATACCAGGCGCCGGCGGAACCTCAGTTCGCGCAGGCGTGAAGCCGGCGCCATTCGGTACTACCATGGGCACATGCCACTCACCAGACGCAAACTCGTACAGGCCGCGGGTGCCGGCGTGATGACGCTGGCCGGAAGCAATCTGGGCGCCGCGGCCGATCCCGCCAGTGTGCTCGAAAGCGCCTACACGGCGCGTGATTTCGAACTCAGTGCAGATCCCGAATCCGCGCTGTGGTCCAAGGCGCCGCGCGTCACGGCCGATCGCAACTATCTGGGGCAGCCCATTCCCGGCGCGCCCACGGAGATCCGCTCGCGTTGGAGCGAGGCGTATCTCTATCTGCTCTACCTCTGCCCGTATGACGGGTTGAATCTGAGACCTGACCCCAATCCGGCGGCGGAGACCCCGGAGCTATGGAACTGGGATGTCGCCGAAGCCTTCATCGGCAGCGACTTCGAACACATCGGCCGATACAAGGAACTGCAAGTCTCGCCGCAGAGCGAGTGGGTGGATCTGGATATCGACCGCGATAGTCCTAAGACGCAGGCGGGGATGGCGTGGAACTCACTCTACACGGTCAAGGGCCGCATCGATGCGCCGCACAAAATCTGGTATGGCGAGATGCGGATTCCCTTCCGCGCGATCGATTCGCGCCCGCCGCAGGATGGCCGGGAACTGCGCATCGGCCTCTTCCGGATCGCAGGCGCGGGCGCGAAGAAAGCCTACTACGCGTGGCGTCCGCCCATGGGGACCTCGTTCCACGTGCCGCAAGCGTTCGGTACACTTCGTCTGCGCAAGCCGTAGTTGGGGCAAGCGCCTGGCGTCGGTTTGATTCCCGCCGGTGGAGGGTATACACTCACCTCCGTGGATAGACGATTCTTCCTGCAAGTTGCAGCCGCCGCTCCGCTGTTCGCCGTCCCGGTGGACGACCCGGCCTATCGTGTGGTCACCCCCTTCAAACCCTTGGCGCAGCCCGGGATGCCCGGCCCTTATCCGGGGCAGGTGGTTCGAGTCCTTTCGGAGCAGTCGATCGATAGCGACACTGCCGCAGTGAACGGGGAAGTGGTGAAACAGATGCTGGCCAGCGGCATGCAGGCGCTGACCGGCGACGCCCGTCCCGAAGATGCCTGGGCGCGCTTCATTTCACCCAAAGACGTAGTCGGCATCAAAGTGAATTGCTCGGGCGCGCCGCAGATCCGCTCCAGCCCGGAGGTGGTGCAGGGCATCGCGGAAAATCTGATCGCGGTCGGCGTTCCGGCCGAACAGATCTATGTGTACGAACGCTTCGACAATCAGTTGCAAAGCGTCGGGTACGCCAAATTCCTTCCCAAAGGCGTGAAGCTGTACGCCGCGGAGGCCTCGCGCACATCGATTCTCGCTTACGATCCGAAGACCTACGTGGAGACCAGTTTCTTCGGTGAAGACGATACGCGCTCGAACCTCATCCGGTTGGTTGCGGAGACGTTCACCAAGATCGTCAACGTGCCCAACCTGAAGGAGCATCAAGCCTCCGGTGTGACCGGCTGCCTGAAGAATGTCGCGTACGGCAATTTCTCAAACGTGGCGCGTTCGCACAACTCCGAGAAGACGCACACCAAGACGTTCATCGGCACGCTGGCGGCGGTGGAACCGCTGCGCTCGCGCGTGGTGCTGAATATCATGGATGGCCTGCGCGGCGTATGGCACGCCGGGCCGTTCAGCGAACTGCCACAGTTCCGCTTCTATCCGAAACAACTGATGTTCGGAACGGACCCGGTGGCGATGGACCGCACGCTGATCGACATCATCGAAGCCAAGCGGAAGGCCGAAGGCGCGGTGTCGATTTTCGACCGCTCGATGGACCACGTGGGCAAAGACAATCGCGACCCGAATACCAATCACTTCATCCGCGAGCCGGGCCACGTGGAATATGCGGCGAGTTTGGGGCTTGGGGTTTTCGACTCCGACAAGATCAAACTCAAGGTGATCCAGCTGTGATGTTCCTGTTGCTGGCGGCTTTACCAGGGCTCTTCTGGGAAGGCCCCGCGGATACGGCGCCCGCTCTGCGCGAGGCGGGAATCCGGCAGATTCTGGTGCCTGCGGCGCGCCTGGCGGCGTGGAAGAATGCGACGGGGATTACCGCCGTAACCGGGAGCCTGGAGGGCGCCGTGAAGCTCTCTACGCCCACGGTAAACTATCGCATGGACGTAGCGTCGGCGACCAACGCTCCGTGGCTGGTGGCCAACGGCTGGAGGTTCATCCGCCGTCCGCAGAGCCATTTTTACTACGACGTAGCCGGCAGACAGGCGGCACTGGCCGCGGCTGAGGCCTTCTGTTACGGCGCCGATGCCATGATCAAGACCGACGCCGCGGGGCTCAAACCGCTGGCGGAAATGCTGGAGTTCCTCCGCGCCATTCCCGAGAGCGCGATGCCGGTGGTGGCAGATATCGGCTACACCGACGATGGGTCGGCCGTCTCCGGCGAAGTGATGAACCTGATGGTGCGCGACAACCTTCTGTTTCGCGTGGTGAGCGCTCCCGATCCGCTGCTGAAGGTCAATGTGAAATTGGGTACGCCGGAGTACCCGCTGGCGGATGCCAGGAACCCGGGCATGATGGCGCATGAAGTGCGTCACAACCTGACGGACGACCGGCGTTCGCTCCGCCTCTATGGCAGTCAGGTGGTGGTGGGCCGGCTGACAGCGGAGGGCGACAAGGTTCGCCTCTATCTGCTGAATTATGCGGGGGCTAACCGGCGAGTGGATGGAGTGCGCGTGCGCGTGCTCGGCCAATACCCCAAACACCAGGTGTGGGTGGCCGGCGGCGCGGGTGTGGAACTGCTGGATTACAGTGTGGATCCGGATGCCACCGAGTTCACCCTGCCCCAGCTCAATACGGTTGCGATAGTCGATCTGTCGCGGTGAGTGCAGCCATGCGATACGTTTGCGGTGCGGTGCAATTATTGGCTTTGATCTGCGCGGTGGGCTCCGGATTCGGTCAGACCGCCCCTGCCGCTATTGCCGGGGCTGTTCCGGCCGCAGTTCCCGTCTACGATCTGTTGCTGATGGGCGGGCACGTCATCGATGCCAGGAACGGCATCAGCGCGGTGCGGGACGTGGCCATCAAAGACGGCCTGATCGCGGCGGTCGCGGCGCATCTGGACCCGGCCGCAGCCCTGAAAGTGATCGACGTGACCGGCCTTTACGTGACGCCCGGGCTGATCGATATTCACGCCCATGTCTACGCCGGTACCGGCGAGCGCGGTTCCTACGCGGGAGACCTGAGCCTTTACCCGGACGGCTACACCTTCCGGGTTGGGGTCACCACGTTGGCGGACGCGGGTTGCTCGGGATGGCGGAACTTCGAGGATTTCAAAGACCGCGTCATCGATCGCTCCAGGACGCGCGTGCTGGCGTTTCTGAACATCGTCGGCAACGGCATGCGCGGGGGGAAGTTCGAGAGCGACATCACCGATATGGAAGCGGCTCCGGCGGCGGAGATGGCGCTGCGGCACAAGGACCTGATCGTCGGGTTCAAGACCGCCCACTATACCGGGCCGGACTGGACCCCGGTGGAGCACGCCGTGGAGGCTGGCAAGGTGGCCAAAATCCCGGTGATGGTCGATTTCGGCAGCGACCGCCCGGAGCGGCCCATCGCCGAGTTGCTGATGTCGAAACTGCGGCCCGGAGATATCTACACTCACTGCTATTCCGGCCTGCGTCACGAACTGGATGAAGCCGGAAACCTCAATCCGGGCATGATCGAAGGGCGTAAACGGGGCGTCATCTTCGACGTCGGGCACGGCAATGGCAGCTTCGCGTGGCGCGTTGCGGTGCCGGCGCTCAAGCTGGGTTTTCTCCCCGATTCGATCTCGACTGACCTGCACGTGGGCAGCATGAATACCAGCATGAAAGACATGCTGAACGTCATGGACAAGTTCTTCGCTATGGGTATGTCTCTGGACGACGTGATCCGCCGTTCCACGTGGAACCCGGCGCGGGAGATTCAGCGGGAGGAGTTAGGCCACTTGTCCGTGGGGGCACCTGCGGACGTCGCCGTCTTGAGTCACTTGACCGGTAAGTTCGGTCTGACGGATATGTATGGAGCGCGCCTGCAGACTCACCGGAAATTAGTGTGTGAACTCACGGTTCGTAACGGCAAAGTGGTCTATGATCTGAACGGTATCAGCCGTCCGGATTGGGACAAATTGCCCAAGAACTATCTGCAAACCGGTGACCCGCGGTGGGACGGCATTATGCCGCAACGGCGTACGGCGCCAGCACCTCCCCGGGGCGGCAACTAACATTCGGATATTCCGGTCAACGGGGCGGGATATCCGCAAAAAACCTGGGCTGGTGTTGCAAACAAGGTGTATACTGATCCCGAGCCAGGTGTCAATCCTGGTTGAGATTACCGCTCGCGCACGTGGCTACAGGGGCTTACTATACCGGGCGGTAAAGGGGAGTTGTAATGGCAAAACTATCGAGCATATTGATCGCGGGGCTCGTATGTCTGAGTCCGTGGGCCAGCTATGCGCAAGAAGTCAGCGCCGGTATTACGGGACGGGTCACGGATCCGTCGGGAGCCGCCATTGTCGGTGCTTCGGTCATGGCCAAAGACTTGGACCGCGGAACCGAATGGCCCACCAAGACCAATGACGACGGGATTTACGCATTTCCGCGCATTCCGGTCGGAACCTATTCTCTGAAAATCGAAGCCAAAGGCTTCAAGACGTCGGTACAGCCGGCACTCACACTGGAAGTCAATCAGCGCGCGCGCATGGACATTCCGATGCAGATCGGCGGCATCACCGAAACCGTAACCGTTTCGGCGGACGCAGCAATCCTACAAACCGAAACCACACAGGTCGGCTCCGTGATCAGCGCGGATGCGATCTCCAATATTCCGCAGATCAGCCGCAACCCGATCGCCCTCACGCTTCTGGCGCCGGGTGTCACCACCCCGAATCCCGGCGGTTTCACCAACGGTGTCCGCACCGGCGGTGGCGGCCGTCCTTATGTCAACGGCAACCGCGAAGAGGGTAACAACTTCCTGCTGGATGGCGTGGATAACAACCAGACCACGGACAATCTGTCGAGCTATCAGCCGAATCCCGATGCCATCGCGGAATTCAATATGATCACCAACAACGCCTCCGCTGAATTCGGCAATTTCCAGGGCGGCATCGTCAACGTGGTGATCAAGAGCGGCACCAACCAGTTCCACGGTAATGTGTTCGAGTACTTCCGCAACGACAAGCTGAACGCCAATAACTGGGCGCGCAATTGGACGGTCGGGCAGAATTTCCGTTCCCCCATCCGCTGGAACCAGTTCGGCGGCACCTTTGGCGGACCCATCAAGAAGGATAAACTCTTCTTCTTTGCG
>CAIRBY010000698.1 GCA_903876865.1 uncultured Acidobacteriia bacterium | reverse complement strand
TGTGATCCGATACTGCAATCCGGCGGTGGAGAAGGTCACGGGTTATTCCCGGGAGCAGTTGCTGGGCCAGAATCCGAGACTGCTCAAATCCGGGAAGCACGGGCCGGAGTTCTACGCGGGGTTGTGGACGACGCTGCAGCAGAACAAGGTCTGGCGGGGGCATCTGATCAACAAGAAGCAGGATGGCTCCTTGTACGACGAGGAGGCGACCATCTCCCCGATTGTGGATGCCTTCGGGCATACGACGGGCTTCGTGGCGGTGAAGCGGGACGTGACCGAGCAGCTGCAGTTGGAACAGCAGTTTCGACAGGCGCAGAAACTGGAAAGCGTGGGCAGGTTGGCCGGCGGGGTGGCGCACGACTTTAACAACCTGCTCACCGTCATCAATGGATACAGCGGAATGATGCTGACGCGGCTGTATGCCGCCGATCCGTTACGCACGTATGCCGAGCAGATCAGCAAGGCAGGGGAGCGGGCTGCCGGGCTGACCAGGCAATTGCTGGCATTCAGCCGTAAGCAGGTAATCGAGCCGAGGGCGACGAATCTGAATGTGATCGTAGGGGAGTGCGTGCCGATGCTGCAACGCCTGATCGGCGAGAACATCGAGGTAGTGACGAAATTGGATGCCGCCCTCGGGCTGGTGATGGCGGCCCCGGATCAATTCCATCAGGTGATTATGAATTTGGCGGTGAACGCGCGGGACGCGATGAGCGACGGCGGCAGGCTGGCAATCGGGACGGCGAACGTCGAACTGGACGAAGGGGCGCAGGGCAGGCATCCCGGGCTGCAGCCGGGAAGATATGTGGTGATCACCGTGACGGATTCGGGGTCCGGAATGGACGAGGCGACGCGGCTGCACATGTTCGAGCCGTTCTTCACGACGAAAGAGAGCGGGAAGGGAACGGGCCTGGGGCTCTCGACGGTATACGGCATTGTCAGCCAGAGCGGCGGAGTGATTGACGTATGGAGTGAGGTGGGGTCTGGAACCTCGTTCCAGATCTACCTGCCGCGCATCGAGGCGGCTCCGGCGCCGGAGCGGGTCGAGAGCGGTGTTGCGGTGGCAGGGGGAGGCGAGACGGTGCTGCTGGTGGAAGATCAGGAGGCGGTGCGAGCGCTGACGAAGGAGGTGTTGCAGCGCCATGGCTATCGCATCCTGGAAGCGTCCGGCGGCGAAGAGGCGATCGCCATGGCGCGGCAGTACGCGGGGGACATCGACCTGCTGCTGACGGACGTGATGCTGGAGGGTATGAACGGCAGGAAGCTGGCGGAACTGCTCACGGCAACGCGGCCGACGATCAAGGTGCTCTTCGTCTCTGGCTACACGGCGGAAGTGATCGCGAACAGAGGCGTGTTGGAGAGCGGCATCGCGTTCCTGCAGAAGCCGTTCAGCGCGGATGGTCTGACGGCGAAAGTCAGAGAGGTGCTGGCGCGGAGCAGGCAGTAAGCGGGGGGAGGGTGATGGGGGCGCGGTTTCCCGGGCTATGTTGGCGCAGTCCGAGGCGATTGGTTGCCACAATGTGGTAAGATTTTCTTACCGACCGGATACATCTCGCGGAGAGGTGGCTGAGTGGTCGAAAGCAGCGGTTTGCTAAACCGTCGTAGGGGGAAACTTCTACCGGAGGTTCGAATCCTCTCCTCTCCGCCATTCCACAAAATTCCTATTTGCATCGCAGTTCCTCTTTCCATCACATTTCCCGGAGACAAATGGCGTGCGTCGGCAGTCCGGTAGCGCGGCAGGAGTAGTGGCGTTGCGGGGCTGGATCAGTCGCGCTGTTTTCCCGCCAGCCGGTGCGCCACCAAGTCATAGACCATGGGGTTGAAGACCAGGCCGATGTGGGAGCCGGAGACCTCGAAATCATTGGCTTTGCGGCCGGTCATGCAGACTTTCCAATCGACGATGCCATCGGACTTGGTGTAGACGGCGGTGCGGCGGACGGAGCGGGGGAGATTGACGACCAGGGATTCCAGGAACCGGCAGGTGCAGGCGCCGGTGTAGCAGGCGGAGAGGACTCCCTCGCTGTTGCGATTGCGGATCTGTCCGCGCACGAGGTTGACGGCGCTGAGGATCCAGGGGTGGACGGAGACGCCGCGGAAGGGAGCGCCGAGGGTGATGACGGAGGCGACCCGCTCCGGCATCTGGGAGGCGATGGCGCGGGCGAGGACTCCGCCGAGGCTGTGACCGATGACGTGAACTTTTCTCCCGGTCTCCCGGTAGGCAGTTTCGACAGTCTCCACCAGATGCTGCTTGATGAGGATGTTGGGGCACTCGGCATTGATGGGGATGCCGGAGCCGTAGGGGCGGTAGCCGATGCGGCGGAGCCAGTTGCGGAACTCGGTGAGGTAGAGATCGGTGAGCAGGAAGCCGGGGACGACGACGACGGCGGACCCGTCGCCGTGGGGAACGCCGAAGCCCCAGTAGACCGGCGAGACGCGCAGGTACAGCATTTCCACGCCGGCCATGGTCTCCATCCAGATGGGGAGCGGGACGGCTTGGTAATCTTTGCGGACGTCAGTGCGCCGGGACGCCATCGAGAATCCACTTTACACCTAGCGAGGCGAGAACCAAAGCCGGCGGCGGCGGAATTTCTTGCGCGAGGTTTTCGGCGTGGCCGGTGAGTCTGTTGAGTCGCGGGTTGCGGAGGGTGGTTCGCGGCGCCGGGGAGTGGTGAGGAGAAGGGCGATGTTGAAGGACATGGGGTGCCGCCAGGTTCAGGGGCGAGCGGCTCGCAGGGCGGGAGGCTCGCCCCGAGTGAGAAAAGGCGGAGCAAGAGGGACAGGCCGGCAGGCCTACGCGGGGACGGCGGCGTGTTTGGGGGCCGGGCGTTTGCGTTGGGGGGCCTTTTTGGGAATTGCGGCTTCGGGTGGGGCGGCCGCGCGCGCGGGCTTGTACATCACGTCGAGGAGCGCCTTTTGGGTGGTCACGAAATTCTCCACGGTCTTGCGGGAGAAATCCTTGAGGGAGGCGGGTTGAAATGGATTCAGGGCCTTGGCGACGGTGTTGGCGGCTTTGACGTTCACGTCACCCTGCTGGGCATAGACGTCGAGAACCTTTTTCTGAGCGTCGATGAAGGCCTCGGCGGCTTCGCGGGCCAATTCCGGCAGTTGGGTCTTGCGGCCGGGAGCGTGATGGTTGGCCACGCCTTCGGTGAGGGCGGCGGTCTCTTCGGAGATGACGTCGAGGAATCTCTTCTGGGCGCGGACGAAGGTCTCCATGCTTTCGCGCGCGAGTTCGGGCAGTGCCGCACCGTCGAAGGGCTTGCCGGATTTGACGGAATCGACCCAGAGGTCGGCCTGTTTGGCGGCAGTGGTGAGGAAGTGCAACTGCATATCCACGATGTTATCGATGCTGCGGCGGACGAGATTGGCCAAGGCGCTGGCGGGGGCGGAATTGCCGGTACGATCCTGCAAGGCGCCGACCACGATTTCATTCTCGCGCTGGGCCAGGTGCA
>CAIRBY010000697.1 GCA_903876865.1 uncultured Acidobacteriia bacterium | reverse complement strand
TGAAACAGGTCCGGACCGGCCGCGCGGACGGCGGGCAAAGGCACGGGCGCGGCGTCGCGGGGAGAGAAGCGGCCGTTGACGAACGCGGCGTGCGGCAGATCGAGCACGAACTCAAGCGCGGCAAGTTCGAAGGCGGCTTCGGACGTCACGGTGGTGGAGTAGCGCAGGCCCGCGGCATCTTCTTCGGCCCGGAACACGGCCTTCCCGCGACTGCCGTCCGGGAGCGTGAAGTTGAGTGTCCACGCGGGTGTACGGTCTTCGCGCGTCATGCCTTCGCGCGTGACCCCTTGGCCATCGCGCGCGGCTTGCAGCGGCACGCGCTTGCCACCGGGAAGCACCGCCACCAGGCTGGAGGTGACAGGCAGCGCCCCGGCAGTGGAGAGCAGGCCGATGATGCGGCCCTGACTATCGTAAGCCGCCTTTTCGGCGCAGACGGCCGGGAGGCAGGCGAGGAGGAAGAGGGCACAAGTGCGCATGGGGACCTACCATGCTAATCCGATTGCAGCGGAGAACGGTGGAGAGGGGAGCCGTGAATTATCATGGCAGTGTGAAACGCCTGCTGTTGTTTGCGCTCTGCGCTGCCGCGTTGCCGGCCGCGGACCGGGCCAGTGTGAATGAACTGGCGGATCGAATGCGCGCGCAGATCGTGCGCTTCGACGCACGCATGGAGAAGGACCCCACGCCTTCCATGCGTGACGTCACCAACTGCGCGCTGGCCCGCCTCGCGCTCAATGACGATGTCAAAGGCGCCGAGCGAATGCTGCGCTTCTTCTTCGAACAGCAGAACATGGACGAGCATTCGCCAACCTATGGCGAAGTGCTCTGGCAGGTGGGACATCCGGAAATCAAGGACGCCAACGCGATTGAATTCACCGCGCAGCCTCTCGGTCCGCTGCTGCTGCACTACGGCGCAAAGCTCTCGCCCGAGGTGCGCACGGAACTGGAGCGACATGTGCACGCCGCCTTCGCTGCGCTGGCGCGGCACAAGGTGAAGGTGAGCTACACCAACATCTATCTGATGAAGACCGTCAGCCTGATTCTGATGGGGGAGGCGGTACGGGACGAGGTGGCGGCGAACTCCGGCTACGCGCAACTCAAGGAGTGGATCGAGTACACCAATCGCGCCGGCGTGCAGGAGTTCCTCAGCCCCACTTACTACTCGGTGGATCTGAATTCCCTGAACATGGGCTATCTCTACGCCGGGCGCAAAGGCGCGCACGAGCAGTTCGGCGAGATCCTGGATTACTTCTGGACGGATATTGCCGCCAACTTCTTCCCGGGGCGCAACGATCTGGCGGGGCCGCACAGCCGCGACTACGAGTTCCTCTCTGGCGATGGCGGCCTGCTGCTGCAAATGGCCATCGACGGGATGCGGCCCATGTACCCCGCGGCGCTGGATTTTGAAAAGGTCTACATGCTGGAGAGCGCGCTCAATCGCGGCTACGATCCGCCCCAGAGCATTCGCGCGCTGACGGCACTGCGACGCCGCGTGGTGAGCGCGAAGACCATGGAGGATGCGGATCGCGACCGTTACACCTTCCTGACGCCGCAATTTGCGCTCGGCAGCACCACCGGCGATCACAGCCCGCAGGATAAACTCCTCAATCTGGAACTGGCCACGGCCAAGGAGGGCTTCCCCGCCATCACGGTGGTTCCAGACCCGCTGGACGAGCCGTACGGAAAATCCAAGAAGCCAGACCGCTCGGGCCACAACAAGCCCTTCCATCTGCCGCTGCATCCCACGACGGTGCAGGAAGAGGGCACGCTGCTCCTGCTGCTCGATCTCGACCTCTCCAAGGAGAGCGACCCCAGCATCGCCACCAACTTCATTCTGCCCGCCGGCGCAGATGAGATCCGCTTCGGCGGCGAGCGCGTACGGCTTAAGGAGGGCATGGCGGAGATGGCAGTCAGCGGGTCCGTCACGGGAATTCGCGAAGGCAATGCGGCGGTGGCGATTCGCGTCTTCACCGGCGCGGTGGCACTGAAGGCCGATGCCATCGGCCTCAAGAACCACGCGGCGCGACTCGTGATCGAGCACACGGAACGCACGCCCCATGTGCGGGTGGGCGCGCTCGTGCTCGCGGCGGAGTGCCGCGACGATGCCGCTTTCGCCGCGCTGCTGAAGCGCGCCGCGGACGCGAAGATTCAAGATCAGGCGGATGGCCACCGCTGGAGCGTCAGCGCGTCCATCGGCTCTTTGAAGCTCGCGGCCGTGCGCGACCTGGACCATCGCGCGGTGGTGGACCGCAGCGTGAACGGCAAGCGCGTGGCAACCCATCCGCTCGTGGTCAACGGACGTGACGTGACCATTCGCAGCCTCATGCAGTGAAGGTCGCGCGGTCGCTACTGGGCCATGCGATACGATGCGATCGCGCCGGCAATGCGGCGGCTGGCCTCGCCATCGCCATACGGATTGTGCACGCGCGACATGCGCAGGCGCTCTTCGGGGGAATCGAGCAGACGCGAAGCTTCACGAACGATCACGTCTTCCGCCGTGCCCACCAGTTTGACCGTGCCCGCCTCCACCGCCTCTGGCCGCTCGGTCTTTTCCCGCAGCACCAGGATCGGCTTTCCCAGCGACGGACCCTCTTCCTGAATCCCGCCCGAATCGGTCAGGATCAGCGCGGCGCGGCGCATCAGATCGACGAACGGAACGTAATCGAGCGGCTCCATCAGCAGGATGTTGGGCTCGTCGGCGAGCATGCGGAAGACCGGCTCCATCACATTCGGATTGCGGTGGACGGGGTATGCGATCTGCACGTCGGAGCGGCGGGCGAGGCGGACGATGGCGCGGCAGATCTGTTCGAAGCCCGCGCCGAAACTCTCGCGGCGATGGGCCGTCACCACGATCAGTTGCTTTGCGGCATCGAGGGCCGTCCATTGCGGCGCGGGCACCGTACCGGCGGCCAGCGCATCGCGCACGTAGAGCACCGCGTCGATCCCGGAGTTGCCCGTGATGCAGATCCGGTCCGCAGCGACACCTTCGGCGGCGAGCCTGCCCGCGGCAAGCGCGGTCGGGGCGAAGTGCAACGCGGCCAGGCGAGTGGTGACCACGCGATTCATCTCTTCCGGAAACGGCTGGGCCAGGTCAAACGTGCGCAGC
>CAIRBY010000696.1 GCA_903876865.1 uncultured Acidobacteriia bacterium | reverse complement strand
CCGGTGATGAGCGCAACGGCGGAGTTCTCCACCGTCACCGCCTCGGTCACCTTGGCCTTCAGTTCCAAAAACGTCATGTTTAGCTCCTGTTGTTGAATTGCGATCGCGTTCAGCTTCGCCTCAATGCGATCGAGTTGAGGTTGCGCGGCATCCCGGCAAAACGAAAACACCCGCCGCCAGGTGTCGGGGTCCAACCGAAGGTTGAAATTGAAGAACATCTACGATGCCTTTCTGTCCGGGCCGGAATTGGGACTGGGCGCGTGGTGCTTGATCGCGCCGGAGTCCAGCGCCTTCGGGTTCATCGCCTGCCCCGGATCGACGCCGCGCTGCGCGGCCACTTCAGCGAACGAAGCGCCGTCGGACCCCAGCACCGCGCCGAGACCGAGATTGATCATGCGGCGCACAATCACATCGCAATACGCCGGCGAGATCTCGCAGCCGTAACCGCTCCGCCCCAACCCGTGCGCGGCGGCCATCGTGGTCCCGCTTCCCAGAAATGGGTCCAGGACTACATCGCCGGCGTCGGTGAACGCCTTCACGAAGAACTCCACCAGCGCGCGCGGAAATGGTGCGGAGTGCGCTCCCTGGCTGCTCTCCGACTTCACTTCGATGACGTTTGACGGTCTCGCCAGGCCGGCGTGGCGGCCTTCCGAATCGTCGGACAGGCTGTTCCTGCTGCGCTGCCATGCATCCTGGTTCTTCCCGCCGTCCGCGGCCGCGCCGCGCGCGCCGGTCCCCAGCAGGCCGCTGCCGGAGTTCGACTTCGGATTGTTCGGCGAGTAGTCGAAGCAGTCCTCCGACTCGTGCGAGACGGCCTGCGGACGAAATTTGATCTGCTGTTTTCTGCTTAAGTGAAAAACTGGCTCAAATGCGTTCTTAAATCTGTTCCCCCATCCCCCCGGCACGCCGTTGTCAGTTTTCCGCCAGCAGAACTCATCCACGAACCGCCAGCCCCACTGGCGCCGGTGGGCGATGACCAAATCCATCACGTACAGATTCCGCTCGCCCTCATCGGCGTGCGCCTTGATGTTTAGAAGGTACGATCCGTCCGGGGCCAGCACCGACTCGATGCCGGCGGCCACCGCACGGAACCACTCCACATACTCGTCCGGAGGGATCGGCTTAAACCCGCTGGTTGGATCGTACTCGCGCTGCGTCGCGTACGGCGGCGATGTGATTGCCATGTTCGCGATGGCGCCGGCCATTAGCGTCCGGACGGTAGCCTGGTCCCGGCAGTCACCACAGATCAGGCGGTGGGGCCCGATCAACCAAACGTCGCCCGCTACCGTAACCGGCTGCGTGGGCGGTTCCGGAATTGCTTCCTCTGCAGCGCAGGCGGCAGCATCCGGTTCTGGTGCTGCCAGGAGTGCGGACAACTCGTCGGCGGAGAATCCCACCACAGCCAAATCGAAGCCGTCCACATCGAGCGCAGCCATCTCAGCACGCAACACCTCGGCGTCCCACCCACCCAGTTCCGTGAGCTTGTTGTCGGCAATCAGATATGCCCGGCGCTGCGTCTCGCTGAGGTTGCCCAGCACGATTACCGGGACTTCCTCCATTCCCAACTTGCGGGCGGCCAGGAGGCGCGCATGGCCGGCGATCACGCCGCCGTCGCCGTCTACCAGAATCGGGTTCGTCCACCCGAACTCCACAATGCTGGCCGCGACCTGTGCCACCTGCTCATCAGAGTGCGTGCGCGAGTTCCTGGCGTACGGCAGGAGGCTGGGCAGGGATCGGATTTCGATCCGGAGGTGGGAGAGGTCGATCATTGGACTACTGTTTCCGAGGGCTCAGAAGCGTATTTGAGCTGCAGAAGCGATTGGCTCGGTTTCGCGCCGTACCGCTGCTCATACTCTGCTGCCATCACCGACGCAT
>CAIRBY010000695.1 GCA_903876865.1 uncultured Acidobacteriia bacterium | reverse complement strand
GATGCGGTGGCGCGCCACACCAGGTAGCTCGCCAGGCACGCAGGCGCCAGGCCCGCCGCCAACCGCCATCGCATTTCCGTGTGCATCCCCACAGCCCCTTTTGCGAACTTCGTGTCCTCGCGCGCCGGCGAAGCCTCAGCGCGCGCGTTCCAGCAGGAATGGCGCATCGCGCGCCGTCTTCTGGTAGATGCGCTTCTCCACCGTCGAGACCATCATCAGCCGCTGGTCGCTCTCCCGGTACATGCGGAAGTTCAGCCACAGACGCAGCGGTACATCCTCCGCAGCCAGGCCCCTCACGCGCAGCGGGTCGCGAATCCACGGCTCCACTTCGATCAGTAGCGTGTCGCGCGCCGAAGCATTATTCAGGTATGCCGATTGACGCCGCACCACAGTCCGCAGGTCGATCAGTTCCTCGGCCAGTGCGAGCTCAGCCGTCCGCAGCGCCTCCCTCTCCGCGATGTCGAGGAACACGGGGTAGTGCGCGAAATACACCAGTCCGGCGCCGTTCAAATCACGATCCGGAGTGAGCGCGTGGCGCACGCGGATCGCTTGCGGCGCCATGCGCACATAATCTGAGGGCGGGGAAGAGAAGCAGCCATCCCGGGCCGCCGCCTTGGCGAGGCCGATGCTGGTTGGCTCCCCGGGAAGCGTGGGGATCCGCTCGAATCCCGCGTCGGCCGGACGCGATTTTCGCAGCCACTCCGCGCCGTTGTGCTGCGCCACAAATACATTGGAGAGCCGGACCCGCGGCGCGCCGGCGCATGCGGCAGCGTCCCGCGTTCCCGGCGGCAGCAGATAAGACACGCCATCCAGTACGGAGGTGCCGAAGCGCCCCAGGTAGCAAGCTGCCTCGAAACAATCGTCCAGCTCAAACGCCGCCATCGGGCGATCTTCCGGAAATGCGAGATCGACGTAGAAGAAACTGGGATAAATCCGCGCGCCTTCCTCGTCGAGAATCCGGTTGGCCGGTACGCCGGAAAACCTGCGGATCTGGTTCCAGCGCAGATCGCCCAGCAGTTGCAGCAGCGGCCCCTCCGCCAGGTGGTTGCGCCCCGTGAGCGGGATGCCAATCTCCACCGGCGCGTAGAGCACTCCTCCCTGCAACTCGGCTAGGCGCTCGTCCACTGCCTCCACCGCCTCCACAACCGCGTGCGGCTTGCGTGCGCGCCCGCCGCGCGCTTCGCAGAATTCCACTACTTCCCGCAACGAAGCGAAACTCACCCACATGCGGTCGCTGAAACTGACGCCGAACTCGCTCTCCACCAATTCGCGCAACAGCAGCAATTGCAGGGAGTCGATTCCGTACTCGTCCGCCCATCGCGCCAGATCCACGTCATCGCTTGGAATCCCGGCCTGCTGCGCCACAATCCACTGGAGCCTCCCCGCCACGCTCTCGTCGGGTGGCGCCGCCGGGGGCTTCGGGCGCGCGCCATTCAGGCTGCGCACCGCGCGCGCGGGATTGCCCGCCACCAAGGTATCCGGCGGCACGTCGCCGGCCACCACCGCCATGGCCGCCACCACCGAGCGGTCCCCGATGGTGACGCCCTTCAGCACCATCGCGCCCGTGCCGATCCACACATCGTCCCCGATTTGAATCGCTCCGATTCCCTCCGGCGGCGTGGGCTGTGTGCGGCGCGCCATGGCATCCATCGGGTGGCCGTCGTTATCGCGCAATCGCACTCCCGTCGCGAGGTTGCAATGCTTGCCGATCGTCACCGCCTGCCCGATGTTGAACGCGCAGCCGTGGCCAATGTACGTGTCGTCGCCAATCCGAAGCTCCGGTTGGGGATTGGCATGGTTGCTGAACTGGATATCGGAGAATCCGGAGAACGTGACGGAGTCTCCGATCTGGATCCGGCCCTCGTTGAGCACGAACACGCCCTTTTCGATCTTGAAATTCTCGCCCACGACGGTACAGCGATTCCGGAATTGGAGTTCGGCGTCAGTCATGAGCCACCTGGTTGCGCTCCCTCAGTACTTCGTACAACGGCTTGCCGTACCAGCGGCGATGTCCCGCCACTAACCGCGAGAACTCCGGTTCCGCGACACCGTGCTTGAGCAGGATCTTCTCCAGATTCCGCACCGCCTGCTCGGGGTCGGCCAGCGTCAGCCGCTCCCCATCATGGTCTCGATAATTGAAAACGTGTTCCTCCACGATCGCCACGCTCGCGCCCTGCTCCAGCATTGTCCAGATCAGATGGTAATCGTCGATCCCGGGGTAATCGCCGATGCTCTCATCGACGTAACCGGCCCGTTCTAGCGCCTCCCGGCGGAAGAGGAAGAAATGCGTTACGTACGCAGCCTTCGCCTGCAGCGACGGGAGCTGTGAAAAGTCCTTCATGCGAAGCCGGCGGGCGGCGCCTTCCACCGGGGTCACGCCATCGGCATGATAGGTGTGGTGACTGGTGGATACGATGTCCTCTGCGTGCGCGAGGCACGCGGCCACGCACTCCGGCTCCATCCAATCGTCCGAGAG
>CAIRBY010000694.1 GCA_903876865.1 uncultured Acidobacteriia bacterium | reverse complement strand
GTTGGCAGGCGAAACCGCCTGCCCTACCGTGCGTCTTCGATGGAGCCGATTGCCACGAGAGAGACACGGGGGAAGCCTTGCCCTACTTTGCCCTTCTTTGCGTCTCTGCGCCTTTGCGTGATAACGTTTTCCCCCTCGCCGAAGCAACAAGACTGTCCGGTGACGAAAGGCGATCGCTTGTCCCACCCGGTAGACTAGATAGAGGGAGCGCGCGCAGACCACCTTGCCGAAGAAAGCCAATCCGCTCGATCTCTTTCACGACCCGGTACGCGAGTGGTTCGAGGCGGTCTTCCCCGCCCCGACGCGGCCGCAGCGGATGGGGTGGCCGGCCATCGCGCGCGGCGACTCCACGCTGCTGCTGGCGCCCACCGGGAGCGGCAAAACTCTCGCCGCTTTCCTGAGTTGCATCGACCGGCTGATGTTCGCGCCGGTGCCGCCGAAACTGGAGCGCTGCCGCATCCTCTACATCTCGCCCATCAAGGCGCTGGCCGTGGATGTGGAGCGCAACCTGCGCGCGCCGCTGGCGGGGATCGCGCAGGCCGCGCGGAATTCGGGGACACCCTTTCATGAACCCACCATCGCGATCCGCACCGGCGACACTCCGGCGGCGGAGCGGTCGCGCTTCCAACGGCATCCCGCCGATATCCTGATCACCACGCCGGAATCGATCTACCTGCTGCTCACGTCGAACGCGCGCGAGGTGCTGCGCTCGGTGGAAACAGTCGTGCTGGACGAGATCCACGCACTGGTCGGGGGCAAGCGCGGCTCGCATCTGGCGCTCTCTCTCGAACGCCTGGAAGCGCTGTGCGGCAGGCGTTTGCAGCGCCTCGGCCTCTCCGCCACGCAGCGTCCGCTGGATGAAGTGGCGCAATTCCTCGGCGGCGCGGAAGCCGCACGGGCGCCGAAGAAGGAACCGAAGGCCGAAGCCACCGACGCGATCCTCGCCGAGTTCGAATCCGCCTCCGCCGCGCCTGTTTACAGGCCCGTGACGATCGTGGACGCGAGCGAGGCCAAGCGGATCGACCTGAGGATCGAGGTGCCGCTGGACGATATGTCGCGCCTCGACGACGTGGTGGCGCTGCCGAGCGGACCGGCGTCACAGGGTCCGGTGCGGCCCTCGATCTGGAGCGCGATTCATCCCAAGCTGCTCGAGTTGATCCGCACGCACACCTCGACCTTGATCTTCGTGAACAGCCGCCGCCTGGCCGAGCGACTCTCCGGCGCGCTCAACGAACTCGCGGGGGAAACGCTGGTGCGCGCCCATCACGGCAGCGTGGCCAGCGACCAGCGCAAAGAGATTGAAGACCGCCTGAAGATGGGGCTGCTGCGCGGCTTGGTGGCCACCTCCTCGCTCGAACTCGGGATCGATATGGGCGCAATCGACCTGGTGGTGCTGATCGAAGCGCCGCCCTCGGTGGCGAGCGGAATGCAGCGCGTGGGGCGCGCCAACCACCATGTGGGCGGCACCAGCGCGGCCGTGATGTACCCGAAGTATCGCGGCGATCTGGTGGCCTGCGCGGCGCTCACGCGCGCGATGTACGAGGGCAAGGTGGAGAGCGTCCACTACCCGCGCAATCCGCTGGACGTGCTGGCGCAGCAGCTGGTGGCCACGATTGCGATGGATGCGTGGGACGCCGACGCGCTCTATTCGCTGGTGCGGCAGGCGGCGCCCTTCGCGGGTTTGACGCGCGGCGCCTTCGATGGCGTGCTCGATATGTTGAGCGGGCGCTACCCGGCGGACGATTTCGCGGAACTGCGCCCGCGCATCACGTGGGATCGGGCCACGCGGCAACTGACGGCGCGGCAGGGTTCGCGCGCGGTGGCGATCGCCAACGGCGGCACCATTCCCGATCGAGGCCTCTTCACCGTGTACCTCGCCGGCGCCACGCGCGGGGCGCGCGTGGGTGAGTTGGATGAAGAGATGGTCTTCGAGAGCCGCGCCGGGGACATCATCATGCTGGGCGCTTCTTCATGGCGGATTGAAGAGATCACGCACGACCGCGTGACGGTGAGCCCCGCGCCGGGGGAGCCGGGCAAGATGCCGTTCTGGCATGGCGATTCCAGCGGGCGTCCGGCGGAGTTCGGGCGCGAGATCGGCGCCATGACGCGCGAGTTGCTGGCGATGCCGCGCACGGCCGCGTTCACGCGCCTGGTGGAGCAGCACAGCCTGGATCACAGCGCCGCGGAAAACCTGCTGCGCTATCTGGAGGAGCAGCGCGCGGCGACGGAGCGCGTACCGGGGGATCGCGATATCGTGATTGAGCGCTGCCGCGATGAATTGGGCGATTGGCGCGTGTGCGTGCTCACGCCCTTCGGCAGCCGCGTGCATGCGCCGTGGTGCATGGCGGTGGTGGGGCGGTTGCGCGCGGAGCGCGGCGTGGCCGCGGAATCGATGTGGAACGACGACGGCTTCGTGATCCGCCTGCCAGAGAGCGATCAGCCGCTCGAGACGGACTGGCTGTTGCCCGCGGCGGCTGAGTTGAAGGAACTGGTGCTGCGGCAACTCGGCGGCACGGCGCTCTTCGCGGCCAAGTTCCGCGAGGCGGCGGCGCGGGCGCTGCTGTTGCCGCGGCGGCGGCACGGGCTGCGCACGGCGCTGTGGCAGCAGCGCAAGCGCGCGGCGGATCTGCTGGCCGCGGCGGCGCAGTACGCGAGCTTCCCCATGCTGCTGGAAACCTATCGCGAGTGCGTGCGCGAGGTCTTCGACCTGGAAGCGGCCACGGCGATTCTGCAGCAGATCCAACGCGGCGGGATCCGCGTGACGGCGCTCGATTCGGCGAAGCCTTCACCGTTCGCGAGCGCGCTGTTGTTTTCCTACGTGGCGAATTACATTTACGATGGCGATGCGCCGCTGGCGGAGCGGCGCGCGCAGGCGCTTTCGATCGACCTCTCGCAGTTGGAAGAGATTCTCGGCAGTACGGATTTTCGCGAGTTGCTGGACTCGCATGCGCTGGCCGAAGTGGAGCAGCGCCTGCAGGCGCTCGACCCGGATTATCAGGCGCGCCACACGGACGGGCTGCACGATCTGCTGCTGCGGTTGGGCGACCTCACGGCGGAAGAGATTGCGGCGCGCAGCACCGGCGGGTCGCTCGATGCGCTGGTGGCGGCGCGGCGTGCAGTGCGGGTGCGCATCGCGGGAGAGACACGCTACCTCGCGGTGGAGTACGCGGCGCGATATCGCGACGCGCTGGGCGTGCCGCTGCCGCCGGGTCTGGCGAGCACGTTTCTGGAAGCGACAGAGCGTCCACTGGTGGAGTTGCTGCGGCGCTATGCGCGCACGCACGGTCCGTTCACTACGGCGGAGGTAGCGGCGCGGCTGGGCATCGCGGCGACGCAGGTGGAGCCGGTGCTGGGCTGGCTGCACGGCGAGGGCAAATTGCTGGAAGGCGAGTTCCGCCCGGCGGGGATTCATCGCGAGTGGTGCGACCCCGACGTGTTGCAACAGGTGCGGCGCAAGAGCCTGGCGCGCTTGCGGCGGGAAGTGGTGCCGGCGGAGCAGGCGACGTTCGTGCGCCTGGTGACGCGATGGCAG
>CAIRBY010000693.1 GCA_903876865.1 uncultured Acidobacteriia bacterium | reverse complement strand
TGGCATGGGCCAGCGTCGACCTTTTGGGCAGATCCGATAGTCCCAGATGCTTCAGTTTGCCTGCGCATGCCGCCAGGCCCTGGCAGACTTCGCTTAACGAGTGCGCCCGCGCCAACTGGCAAAAATGCATGGCGACAAACTGTCCCCAGCAAGTGAAAACGCGAGCGCACCGCGCACCGTTCCGCTTCTCGACGAAGGCTTCGAACTCCGGCCCGGGGTATATGGCTGAAAATGCTGCATACTCGATTCACGGTGGCTCCTCCCTGTAGTGGCCGTGCTCTTGGCAGAGCTGTCAATACGCTAACAAAGGAGCAACCCCAAATCTAATTTGGGCAAATGTGGCCGGGATGCCTGTCCTACTACGTCAGCGGCCTGTCAGGCTGGCGAGGATGAAGTCACGGTTCATGCGCGCGATCACCTCGAGCTTGATTTCCTTGGGGCAGACGGCTTCGCATTCGCCCATGTTGGTGCAACTGCCGAAGAGTTCGGCGTTGGCCTGGGCGACCATGGCGATGGCGCGCTGCTCGCGCTCGGGCTGGCCCTGGGGCAGGAGGCCGAGGTGCGAGATCTTGGCGCCGGTGAAGAGCGCGGCGGCGGCGTTGGGGCACATGGCGACACAGGCTCCGCAGCCGATGCAGGCGGCGGCGTCCATGGCGCGTTCGCAATCTTCCTTGGGGATGAGGACGCTATTGCCATCCGGCGCGCTACCGGTGGCGACGGAGATGTAGCCGCCGGCCTGAATGATGCGGTCGAAGGCGCTGCGGTCCACCACCAAATCTTTGACGACGGGGAAGGCCGCGGCGCGCCAGGGTTCCAGGTAGAGCACGTCGCCGTCTTTGAAGTGGCGCATGTGCAACTGGCAGAGGGTGGTGCCGGGGACGGGGCCGTGAGCCTGGCCGTTCACCATGCAACCGCACATGCCGCAGATGCCTTCGCGGCAATCGTGGTCGAACGCCACGGGCTCCTCGCCCTTGCCGATGAGGTCTTCATTCAGCACGTCCAACATTTCGAGGAAGGACATCTCGTGATTCACGTCCGCCACGTCGTAACGGACCATCTTGCCCTTATCGCTCGCGTTGCGCTGACGCCAGATGTGGAGAGTGATTTTCATTACTTGTAGCTCCGTTGCGAGGGGTGGACGTACTCAAATGTCAGCGGCTCTTTATTCAGTTCAGGCGGTTTGCCGACGCCCTGGAAGCCCCAGGCGGCGGCGTAGGCGTAATGCTCGTCGTCGCGGGCCGCTTCGCCCTCGGGGGTCTGATACTCTTCGCGAAAGTGGCCGCCGCAGCTTTCGTTGCGGGCGAGAGCGTCCGTGCACATGAGTTCGGCCAACTCGAAGAAATCGGCAACGCGTCCGGCCTTTTCGAGGGACTGGTTGAGCTCTTCGCCGGTGCCGAGGATTTTCACATCGCGCCAGTATTCCTCGCGCAGGGCGGGGATTTCCTGAAGCGCTTTTTGCAGACCGGAGGCGTTGCGGGCCATGCCGCAGTATTCCCACATGATCTTGCCGAGTTCGCGGTGGAAGGAATCGACGGTGCGCTTGCCCTTGGCGCCGAGCAACTTCGCGGTGACGCCCTGAACATTGGCTTCGGCTTCGCGCACGGCTGCGTCGGAAGCGTCCACCTTGTCAAACTTGTTCGAGGCCAGATAATCGCCGATCGTGTTGGGGAGGACGAAGTAGCCGTCCGCGAGTCCCTGCATGAGGGCGCTGGCCCCCAGGCGGTTGGCGCCGTGATCGCTGAAGTTGGCTTCGCCGATCACGTAGAGGCCGGGGATGGTGGACATGAGGTTGTAATCCACCCAGAGCCCGCCCATGGTGTAGTGGATGGCGGGGTAGATGCG
>CAIRBY010000692.1 GCA_903876865.1 uncultured Acidobacteriia bacterium | reverse complement strand
GGATTAATTTCCGTAGCAGTATACCTACAAAGCGACCCTGCAGCCATGTGACTGGCGCACCCTTCGCGCCGTACAGCACTAAAGGGCCGTACTATTTCTATCCGAATCGGGACTCGGCGGGGCCGACACGCTCTCGGTCGGGAAACCGGTCTCTGAACGCACAGCAGCTGAATGAGAAATCCAGAAAAGCGCGGTCCACGGCGGCAGCCGGCAGATTCGCCAAGATCGGGCGGATAGGAGTCCGAACGCCGCTTGGCATCCGGTTCGAGTCCTACGCCGCTGCCAAGGCGGCGCACGGCGCCGCGGGTGGAAATCTTTTCGGCATGGAGCAGCACACGCACATGCTCAACATGATCACCGTCAGAGTCGGCGGTCAGGAGATAGCGGGCGATGTTCCGGGCTTCGGTAGCGAGATGGAGGCCTTCGAGGGCAACATCCCCGCGCATGAGTTGACTGTCGGCTTCTATGGTCCGGAGGCGGAGCGCGCCAAGGGCCACAACGAGGGCACCGACAAGCTGCCGAAGCGTGAGTTTTTCGCGCTGAACCAGCAGGATCTTGACCTGGCGGCGCAGCTCGTCGCACAGCGCATGATGATTCGGGCGCGGAGTGGCCACACCGGACCGCAGGGCGGCGGATCTACACCCGCGCCGTCCGCGCTGTCTGACGATACCGGCGACCGATCCGACTGGGTACCGTTCTAGTGCCGCAGATCAGCAAATTCGTCCGGGACGCTCTCAAGGCGCAACTCTCCGCCAACTCCACCGGATTCAACGCCAGGCTCGCGGCGATCGCGCCAACCTACGGAGTCGATGCCGCGCAGATTGACTGGACCGATAGCAGCACCAATTTCATCTTCGGGCGCGTGGCGCCAGAGCTGTTCAAAGAATCGAGCGCGTTCACCTATCCGCTGCTCACCATCGACACCATACGCTCACAGGATCTCCGGCGGATCAAGTTCGCAACCTTCGCCGGTCAGGTGACGGCCGTCATCGATGTGCACCAGAGTTGGCCGGATGAGTCGGTGATTGCCGATTTCGCGTCCGTGGTGGATGCCACGGAGGACGCGGTCGTCTCCACGCTGAATGATCAGGCCACCCAGGTGTGGCCGGGGAACATGCTCTGGAACGGCCAGGTCCAGATACAGCGCGGGCCGATCAGGATGGGCGGCTACGGCTGGATCCAGAGCCTTAGTTTTCTCTGTAATTTCGAACTGGTTGCGTAAAAGGAGCCATATGCAGAGAGTGAAATGAAGCCCCAAAGTAGCCCCGTGTGGAGCGTCGGAAAAATGACGCAAGTAGCTTATAATCATAGAATGCGGATGTGGCGAAATTGGCAGACGCGCTGGATTTAGGTTCCAGTTCCCGCAAGGGAGTGTAGGTTCAAGTCCTATCATCCGCACCAGATTCCGGGAACTGAGTTCGACCACACGCCTCCGGGCGCGAGGCCCGAGCCCACTCCCTGCTGCCCGCACCTCCGGGACGTTACCATTCACAGCCTTCGGCTCTTTTCCGCTACTGTCTCAGCCGTGTTACGGATTGCATGTTACCGATTGCGGGCCGGTCTGCTGGCGAGTAATCTAGAAGCGCGGGGTGCCGGTCACTCGCGTGAAACTCCAGACGCAGCCCTTCCGGGGCTCGCGCGGCGGGGTACGTTACCCGGATAGGAGATGGCAACAATGCGAAGGCTGCTGGCTGTATCCGCTGCGCAAAACTCTTCGCGCACGGAGCGCGTCGCCCCACTCTATGCAGTGTTTGCCTTTGCCATCGCGTTGCTCGCCGAAGCGGGCTGGCTGTTGCATGTGGGGTTTCTGGCTGGACGCTGGGGCGCCTATGTTCCCATGGCTCCCAGTACCGCACTGGCAATCCTGCTTCTGAGTAGTGGAGTCTTCGCCCTTTCCCGCTGGCCTCACCGGAGGTCGGTCCGCAGGTTCGGATTCGCCGCCGCCGGTCTCCCCTTGCTGTTGGGACTCCTCGTGCTCGCGCGCTTCATCACCGGCATGGATTCCGGAGTGGAGTTCCTGCTCTCCCGCACCGACGAACTGATCGGCGGTGTCCCGCTGGGGCGGATGTCTCCGCTCACCGCCGTCACGGTTCTTCTGGAAGCCGGCGCGCTCCTGTTGTTGTGTGCTCCGCGCCGGCACTTGGCGGCGGCTATGGCTGCCTTGTTTGCACTGCTTGGCGCCATGGCGAACTCCGTAGCCTTACTCGGTTACTGTTACGGCGCTCCGCTCATGTATGGCGGCGCCAGCATCCCGGTCGCCTTCCCCACCGCGGTGGCCGCGGTGTTGGTGGGCGTGGCGCAGATTCGGTTGGCGGTCCCCGGAATACCGGCGGCACTCGCCTGGAGCAGGGATTCCGTCCGGGGCAATCTGCTGCGCGCTTTTCTGCCTGGGGTGGTGCTGTTCATCCTCTTCGATGGCTGGCTCGATTCGATGAGCACCATACCCTCGCGTACGAACCCCGCTCTCTGGCATTGCCTCGAGGCCTTGGTGGCCTGTGTTGTAGTCGGCATCTACACCGTCTGGACCGCGCGGCGCATCGGCAACACTCTGGAACGGGCCAGGCAGTCTCTGGAAAAGAGCCAGTTGCTCCTGGCCGAAGCCGAGAAGACCGGCAATGTCGGCGGCTGGGAATTTGATATCGATTCGCGGGAACAGCTTTGGACGGATGGTATCCGCGCCGTCCACGAAGTGGACCTGAGCTACCGGCCGACGGTGAACTCGGGCATTCAGTTCTACACGCCAGACTCCCGGCCGGTGATTGAGCGGGCCGTGCAGCGCGCCATCGACTATGGCGAGGCGTTCGATCTGGAATTGGAACTCGTCACCGCGAAGGGGAACCTCCGCAGCGTCCGTGCCATTGGCAGAGCGGATCTGAAACAACGCAAGGTAATGGGTTTCCTGCAGGATATTACCGTGCGTAAGCAGGGCGAGGCCGCGCTGCGAGAGAGCGAAGCGAACTTCCGCGACCTGTTCGAGAACGCTCCGGTGGCGTATCACGAGTACGGCCGGGAGGGTCTCATTCGCCGTGTGAACCGCGCCGAGTGCGAGTTGCTCGGTTACGAGCCCGCCGCTCTGTTGGGGCGGCCCGTTTGGGAACTCATCGCCGAGCGGGGCAGAGAGGAAAGCCGCCAGCGGACGCGCCGGAAATTGTCCGGGGAAGAGCCGCTGGAAGTCGTTCAGCGAACCCTCGTCCGGCGCGATGGCGGTTTGTTGTGGGTCGAAATTCACGACACCCGCGTGACCGGCGCCAATGGCGAGATCCTCGGCATCCGCAGCGCGCTGCTGGATATCACGGCCCGGGTCGCGGCCGAACAGGCGGCGCGCGAGCGGGAGCAGACACTGGCAGCGGTCTTCGCCGGCGCTCTGGATGCCATTGTGATGATGGACCACGAGGCCCGTGTCATTCTCTGGAGCCCCGCCGCCGAGACCATGTTCGGCTACACCGCGGCCGAGGCTTTGGGCCAACCCGTGCACGATCTGATTGCTCCGCCCGCCCTGAGGGTCCGGTTTGAGGGGAGGTTTGCCGCGTTTCGCGCCGCAGCAGAAGGGACATCCTTGGGCCAGACTGTGGAACTGACCGCGCTGCGCCGCGATGGTACCGAGTTCCCGGTGGAACTCTCGCTTTCCGCCATCCAGATCGGGCAGCAGCGCGCAGCGGTAGGTGTCATCCGCGACAGCAGTGAGCGCAAACTGGCGGAAGAAGCGCTGCGAGAGAGCGAACGGATGCTGCGGGAATCGCAGAGAATTGCTGGCTTGGGAAGTTGGATTCTGGATATCCCCACCCTTCGACTGCAGACTTCGGCCGTGCTCGATGAACTCTTCGGGATCGACGAATCTTACGATCACACGTTCAGCAGTTGGAGTTGCCTCATTCACCCTGATGACCGCGCCGTGATGGTCGACTACATCAGGAACGCGGTGATCGGCCAGGGACACCCGGTCGATAAGGAATATCGCCTGATCCGACCGTCCGATGGGGCGACGCGCTGGCTGCATTCCAAAGCCGAAGTGGAGTTGAATGCCGAGGGGCGCCCGATCCGTTTGCGAGGCACCTCGCAAGACATCACTGCGCGCAAACTGGCAGAGGAAGAGAGCATCCGGCTGCAACTCCAGCTCACGCAATCCCAGAAGATGGAATCGATTGGACGCCTGGCGGGCGGTGTCGCCCACGACTTCAACAATCTGCTGACCGTGATCAATGGTTACAGTCAGCTAATGCTCGCCCAACTGGAGGAGGGCAAGCCGTTTCGGAACGAAATCGTTCAGATTCACAAGGCCGGTCAGCGCGCCGGCGGCCTGACCCGGCAGTTGCTGGCCTTCAGCCGCAAGCAGGTTCTCGAACCACGCAACCTGGACATCAACCAACTTGTGGAGGAGATGCGGCCCATGCTGGAACGGCTGGTGGGCGAGGATATCGAGGTCCGTGTGGCGCTGCATGCCAAGGATGGGACCATCCGCGCCGATCCGCATCAGCTGGAACAGGTGGTGATGAACCTGGTGGTCAATTCCCGCGACGCGATACCTTCCGCCGGGAAGTTGCTGATCGAGACTGCCAACATCCAGTGGGACGAGATGTTTGCCCGCATCCACGTGGAAGCGCGTGCCGGCAACTATGTCATGCTGGCGGTAACCGATACCGGCACCGGCATGAATGAAGAGACGAGGAGCCGGATCTTCGAACCGTTCTTCACCACCAAGGGACTGGGCCAGGGCACCGGGCTCGGCCTCGCCATGGTGCAGGGCATCGTGGCGCAGAGCGGTGGCTTCGTCGAGGTCGATAGCGAACTCGGCACAGGCACGCGCTTTAAAATCTACCTGCCGGCGATGACTGGGGTGCCGCTGGAATCGGATACGCAGGCGCTGGCTCCGGTGCTGGGTGGAAACGAAACCATCCTGGTGGTGGAGGATCAGGCGGACGTGCGCGCGTTCACCGTCTCTGTCTTGAGGCAGTACGGCTATCGTGTGGTCGAGGCGCAAGATGCGGCGCAAGCCCTGCTCGCCATTGGCAGCGAGCACGCGGACCTGCTGGTGACGGACGTGGTGATGCCGAATGTGAGTGGCCGGGAATTGGCGGCCCGGTTGGAGGTGCTTCGGCCAGGCATCAGAGTGCTGTTCATGTCCGGGTATACGAACAATGTCATCGAGCACCTTGGAGTTTTGGAGGCGGGCACGCAGTTCTTGCAGAAGCCGTTCAGCCCGGCGGATCTGGCCCGGAAGGTTCGCTCCGTGCTCGGGGCTCGGGCGCCGCAACGGCCGAATTCTGGTGGCTGAAGACGAGCCCGGCGTGCGCAGTTCCCTGCGCGCCGGGTTGAAAAATAGCGGCTACGAAGCGGCCGAAGCAAAGCAGTTGATCCTGCAAACCAGTAGTGGACCGCCGGACGTGCTGATCACGGTTCTGGTGATGCAGGAATAGCTGGCAAGCCGCACCATCCGGATTTCGGGCCAGGAGTTGCCGCGGCTCGGAATCATCGCCACCTCCGGCGCGCGCGGAAGCCCATTGCCGCCGGAAGTCCAGTTCCCCAGCGCTGGAGCAGTGCTGTCCAAGCCGGTGTGCCCGGATGAGCTGCGTCCTGAAGTCGCGGAAGTGCTAAAGGTGCACCGGTGAGGCTTGGTGCAAGCCGCGCCTCGCGTCCTACCCTGCTCCCCTCATGTGCCGGGAGCGCGCATGACGTTGCTTCCCAATCGCCGCGCTCCGTCTCCGGCGGGAACCGCCTGCGCCACTCGTCCACCACGATCGCCGCGTACTCAATGGTATCTGCTCGCGCGGAGATCTCGTGCTTGGCCGGGCTCGGGTCAACCCTTACAGCATTTCAGACTACGCTGCTACCTCCCCCACCGTGACGTTGAAACCAGTGCTTTCGGCTATGGAATAGAGCAGCCGTAAAAAAGAACCGCCGGGGCAAGAGCGCCCCGGCGGGTATCCAAAAGATGAGTGAAACCGCACGATGAATTCCCCGATAGGGGCAAGGCTTACCGACTACTTGTCAGGGCCGGCTGGCCGTGATCTTCTTTCTCCGAACCAGCAGTGCCAAACCGCACAAGCCGCCACCAATGAGCATGGCGCTGGCCGGTTCCGGCGTCGATGCCGGACCCGGACTCGAGGAGAAAGTCCCGGTGCCCGCGGCAGCGAAACTGCCTGACGGGAAGGCCTGACCCGTCGTAACCGGTCCCACTGCGAAATTGGGAATCAGCGAGGACAGGCTGAAGGATGCCGTCTCCTGAAGCTGGCCCGTGAAATCCAGGTAGTTCGAGCTCAGGACGAGTTCCAGGAGGCTGCTTGTATCCGAACTGGTTCGGAAACTCGCTCCGGTACTGCCGATCGAGGCGCCAAACTGACCCCCCGATGTGGCAGGAGTGGCGTTCGTGGTAAAGGTTCCGGAGAGCAGGTTCTTGCCCTGCGCGGCGCCGCCACCATTGTCTATAAACGAGAAGCTGCCGACAAATCCGGGTTCCACGTACGAATCCCCGACTGCGCAGGCTACGCCGCAATTTCCGGTCTGACTGCTGATGGCGCTAAAGTTGAATGTTGCGTTCTCCGGTCCGCCGAACGGCAGGCCCGGTACGCCCGAAAAGAGGATCGAGACAGAACCCGTCGCGGTAATGTTGGTGGTGTTACCCGTGGTCGTAATAGTCCACATTTGCAGACTGCCATTGTTCTGGAAATACTGCGCGAACGTAAGCGGCGAAGCCATGGCCGGGTGTGCGGCGACCATAAACAGGGCGGCAACCGCCGCGGCGGAGGCCAAGCGCCTCATGCGGCCTGGGGATCGGTTAGTCATTGTTTGTGTTTCTCCTTTTGATCTGCCCGCAACGCTCTGTGGAACGCCTCGGACGATCTATTGGTGGCACTCGCACACCCAATGAGCGATAAGACCCCGTGCCGCTGGGACGCCTGTGAGTTCAGGCGATTGGTGGCCCAGGGGGCGTAATTCCAAGGGCACTTCCTGCACTCGAAAGAGCACGACCTGCACCTGCTGCCGCCACTCGGATAGCGCCCTGGGTCCAGAGCCGCACCGCTACGCACAATGCCTGCACCGTGTGGAGCCGAATGGCTCGGGTGGTGCTCCCCGGGCTAGTGATGCTTCTCGATCTAGCTGCTGCTCCCGCCTTTCATTCAGGCGATCCGGTTGTGCTCGCCCATGGCACGTATCAAGGCACAGCGTGCGTGTTTCTGCGGCTCAGGGAAGACCCCAACTTGGCTGATATCACGGAAAGCACGGGCGCGATCCGCAGCCACCCGGTCGCGTGGCTCGCTCATTCCGCCGGCGAAGTCAGCGGTCCGGCGCACGCACTCGTTCGCGTTTGAGTCGTTTCGCACAGACACTCAGCCGTGAGTGCAGGTCAGAGGCGCGCAACTTTGCGCGCAACTTTGCGCGCAACCAGGAGCGCAACCACGTGGTGGAAGAAATGCCGCCGATGCTCGAATGCCTGGTAGGCGAGGATGTGAATGCCCGAACCGAGTTCTCTGCCAAGGCGGCAACCTCCGCCCCGCGCCCCTGGGTTGGGCAAGGCCATCCTGATCCCTGTGATTGATCCCCGCGACGCGATGCCTCCCGCTGGAGAGGTGCTCATCGATACAGCCAGCGTGAAGTGGAATGAGCGCCAGGCGCGCTCGCAGGCCCGGTTCCGCCTGCGGATCAGGCCCTCGGTGCCGCCGCTCGTGTCTAAGTCCGGTGAGCCCGGATCCGCTGCCGGCTCGAGTGGTGGAAGCGCCGTGGCCCAGCTACGCCTCGCGTCGTTCCCCACGCGTCCATCTCCACTCCCCCCGCTTGCCTAAAGCGCGGATAACGCCGCTTCCCAATCGCTTCGTTCTGTCTCCGGCGAGAACAGCCTGCGCCACTCGTCCACGCGTCGCGCGTCCACCGCGATACTGCCATCGCGCATTCCCGCCAGCATCGTTCCGATCGCCGCTGCCAGTTCCCGCGCATTCCCCGGCGCGCAAAGCCGCACATGCGCCGCGCCGTCGCACAAATCCGGCAGTGCCCCGGTCCGCGTCGCCACAATGGGCAAGCCCAGCGCCATCGCCCGCATCTGCCCGAGAGAGCAGCCTTCCCCAAACGTGCCGGAAACGTACGCCGCCGAAGAGAGCAGCAGCGCGCGCAACTCATCGGGCGCGAGCCATCCGGGAAAACAGAATACGCCCGGGTACCGCTCCGTATACTCGCGGCGGCACTCGTCCCAGTACGTCTTCTCTTTCGCGGCGACCCGTCCCGCCACGGTCAGGCTGATCCGCTCGCCGTGCGCCGCAAGTTCCGCAACCGCGCGCAGCAGCACATGCGTTCCCTTCTTGAAAGAGAACTCGCAATCCGCGGCCAGGCGATTCTCTCCGCCTGCCGGACTCGCCCACCGCTGCCCGGCCACATCCTCTTCGAGCGCATTGTGAATCGTACGGATCGGGCGCGCTCCCGGAAACGCGGCCGCCAGAATCCGCGCCTGTTCGTGATTGTTGGCAATCGTGAGCCGGCTATTCTCCAACACGAAGCGGATCGATTGCACGTGATAGGGGCTGCGGAAATCCCGCGAAAAATCCGAGCCCTGCACCGAGGCCACGTGCGGTATCCCCAGCGCGAGCGCGATCTGCTGCGCGATGAATCCGTTGCTGGTCAGGTAAAAGGAGAGCAGGATATGTTCCGCTCCCGGCTCCGCGGCGATCTTCTCCCGGATCGCGGAAAGCGCGAGCAGATAATCCATCCGCAGACTCTCCAGCAGATACTCGCTCGGCACGCCTTCCGTGGTGGCGCGCCCGCGTTGCTCGAGAGGCGCCATCAGGAATGCCTTCTCCAGGCCCAGGTGGATCGCTTCCACCGTGCCATGCGAGGGATGGGCCGCTGTCCACTCGCTTGCCTGCCTGCGCGTATAAACGATCACCCGCGAATGCCCGGGCTCCGCGAGAGCCTTGGCAATCCGCAACACGGACGCTTCCATGCCGCCCGGCATGGGAAAGATCCCGGACGTCAGGATGTGGAGGACTCGCATCGCCCTACTTGACCGCGCCGGTCAACGCTGCGCGCCACGCCCGGTCCTGCCCCTCGAAGTGCGCCTTCACGTAAGCGTGCAGTTCCGGCTTGTCGCTGTTCCAGCACCAGGTTCCGTCCGCCGTGTATGCCAGATCCTCTTGCGGGTCGAACTCGAAGCGCTCGAAGCCCTCGTGCCGTTCCTTGTAGCGGCGGTCGCTCAAATCGCCATGCCACAGGTGCAGGACGGAGCCCTCCACATAGGAGATGCGCCCGCGAACGTCCTGGTGGAAACGGTGCGCCCACTCCTCGTAGTGCCTCCGCTGCCGCGGATTCATGCGCAGCGCGGTGGCCCGGTCCGCGTGATGGCCACAAGCCGCGGCCTGCAGCAGGCTGTCGCCGCCGCCGATTACTCCTGCATCGTAAAGCCCGTGCTCCGCCAACGTGCTCCGCCGCGCCACCCAGGCGATTCCGGGAGCATAGCGGTACTGCCGGCTGGCAGCCACCATGTGGAAAGCCTGTTCCGGCAGCGTGCCGTGCGCCAGGCGCGACGCGAAGGAATCGAAGTAGTCGTTTTCACGGCCGCTATTGGGTGCCCGCGTGGCGTCGTCTGCGTTGAGATAGTAGAGCCTGTCGAAGGGCTGCACCAGCGCGAACTCGTTGAGTTCGCGCCGCGCTTCCGCTGCCCAGCCGTCGCGCACGAAGACCACATCGCAATCCAGCCACGCCACCGTGTCGCAACTCTCCGGCAACGCCTGCAAAGCGATGTTGAGCAGCCGCTCCTTCTGCCAGAGCACCGACCCGCCCCGCAACTGAATGAGGATGTCCGCATCCGCCTGGCTGAGTTGGAAGTCGCCGTCAAACGCCAGTTCCACGGTGATTAGCGGGACGTTCAGCCGCCGGCGGAATTCGCGATAAGCGCTCAGCCTCCGGCTGCTGCCCAGCGGATCGAAGTAGGCGGTAATCGCCCACACAGGTGCATTCTCAAACATAGGTCTTCTGGGGTCGTTCTGTCATTATGGCATCGCTCCCGCTTGCCATCAAACTACGTGCCGTCACTCTTTCGATACCGCCTCCGCTCCGCGGCCTTCACCTCACGGTGAGGACCGTGCCATCGTCCAGCCGGACTCGCCCCGCGGTTTCCAGGCATTGCGCCAGTTCCGCTTCGGTCACCTGCGCGTTGTATCGCTCGCCGAACCGGTCCAGGAAAATGAATGCGGCCGGGCCGCTCTTCCCCAGCATGGCCTTGGTCTCGCGGCACCACTCCGGGTCGCTCCACCGGGTGTAGTCGCGCTGGCTGCGCGGTAGCCACGTCGCGGGTTTTCCAATTTGGCGGTAGACAACGTCCGGCGCATTCGCGTAGCGGCATACGATTCCCTGTAATTGCGCCGCGTACCCGAGCGTGCTGGAGTTTCGCCAGGCAGGGTCGTTGCTGTTGGCTTTGACGCCGCGTACAGGCGGCTGGCGAAGCGCACCGCCACTCTGCATCGCGAGCAACAATAGCAGGCTGCCCACCAGCCAGCGGCGCGAAACCGTGGCGCCGAATGCGATCGTCAGCAACGGAAACAGCGGGAGTGTCTGGCGGGGCTCCAACTCGATCGCGGAATCCACGTAGAGGCGCATCGCCAGCACAAACATCAGGTACGCTGCGGCGCAGAGCAACGCCACCCAGGAAATGGAGATTCGCCTCCGCCATCCCCGCCGCCAGCAGAGCACGGTGAGGCCCGCGAGCAAAGCCCCGCACGTCACAGCCTGCAAGACCGGCGGCAGCCATCCCAGCCGCAGCCAGGCGGCGGCCACGGCGAGTCCGTGTGTCAGATACCCCGGATCGAACGCAGTGAATGCAAGCTGCCGGTCCGTCGCCGCCGTGGCGAAATGCGCATTGGCGGCCAGTATCAACGCAAGTGGCGCCACCGCCGTCAACAGCAGGGCAACTGCCACTCGCGCCCTGCGCGTAGCCGCCCACACGCAGCACGGGACGGCGATCAGAAGCGGTGTGCCCGCATAGCGCGTCGCCGCACCCAACCCCAGCAGCGCCGCCGCTGCCAGAAGCTTCCGGGTCGAGTTCGTCCGCAGTCCGCTCTCGATCAGCAGGAAGGCTCCGGCCAGCAACGCGAAGTACAGAGGTTCGGAGAGGAAGCTGCGATGCGCCTCCACAAAGTCCGGAAGCACCGCCAACAAGGCGCCCGCCAGCATCCCTGCCCGGAGCGAGCCCGCGGCGGCTCCAACCGTGCAAGCCAGCAGACCCGCCGAAAGCGCCGCGCACAACGTATTGAGCAGGCGCACAAACACGAATGCGTCCACCCCGGCCGCAATGCCAAGTCCGGCCACCATCGGGAATAGCGGCGGGAACGTGTTCATCCAGAGCTTGCGCCCGCACGCATCGTGGATCCATGGTCTGCCCGTGGATGCCAGCGAGTTGGCGGCGTCCAGGTAGAAGCTGCCATCGGGAGAGAACCACAGGCCGGATGCGGTGGCGCGCCACACCAGGTAGCTCGCCAGGCACGCAGGCGCCAGGCCCGCCGCCAACCGCCATCGCATTTCCGTGTGCATCCCCACAGCCCCTCTCGCGATTCGTGTCCTCGCTCGTTGCCGAAGTCTTAGCGCGCGCGTTCCAGCAGGAATGGCGCATCGCGCGCCGTCTTCTGGTAGATGCGCTTCTCCACCGTCGAGACCATCATCAACCGCTGGTCGCTCTCCCGGTACATGCGGAAGTTCAGCCACAGACGCAGCGGTACATCCTCCGCAGCCATGCCCCTCACGCGCAGCGGGTCGCGAATCCACGGCTCCACTTCGATCAGTAGCGTGTCGCGCGCCGAAGCATTATTCAGGTATGCCGATTGACGCCGCACCACGGTCCGCAGATCGATCAGTTCCTCGGCCAGTGCCAGCTCAGCTGTCCGCAGCGCCTCCCTCTCTGCGATGTCGAGGAACACGGGGTAGTGCGCGAAATACACCAGTCCGGCGCCGTTCAAATCACGATCCGGAGTGAGCGCGTGGCGCACGCGGATCGCTTGCGGCGCCATGCGCACATAATCGGGGGGCGGGGAAGAGAAGCAGCCATCCCTCGCCGCCGCCTTCGCGAGGCCGATGCTGTTGGGCTCCCCGGGGAGCGTGGGAATCCGCTCGAATCCCGCGTCCGCCGGACGCGATTTTCGCAGCCACTCCGCGCCGTTGTGCTGCGCCACAAATACATTGGACAGCCGGACCCGCGGCGCGCCGGCGCATGCGGCAGCGTCCCGCGTTCCCGGCGGCAGCAGATAAGACACGCCATCCAGCACCGAGGTGCCGAAGCGCCCCAGGTGGCAGGCTGCCTCGAAACACTCGTCCAGTTGAAACGCTGCCATGGGGCGGTCTTCCGGAAACGCGAGATCGACGTAGAAGAAGCTGGGATAGATCCGCGCGCCTTCCTCGTCGAGAATC
>CAIRBY010000691.1 GCA_903876865.1 uncultured Acidobacteriia bacterium | reverse complement strand
GAAAGGAATGAAACATGTAATCGATACACAGTGGGTTAAAACTCCCACCCGAGAAAGGTTGGCAGCCGCTCGGAAGCGAACATTGCGCAGCGGTTCCGTAAGGGCCGCGCGAAGCGTATGGAGTGAGTACCAAAGCCGCGTAATTGAATCCCGAAATCATACACATCGTTCGGGTCCTCCTCTTCTGACACGGGGGGACAGCGCTGCCAAGCCCACAGTAAGACGCCGCCGGCACGGGGCGCAGGCCATGGGCATGGAGGCTGAACCGGGAGCTGAGGGCGGGGCAAAGGTACATGGGGGTATCCTGGAAAGCTGGGAGAGCCGCCCCGATCCTTCGAACTGCCGGAATCGGACGACACCGGCATATCAACGTCCTGGCGCGCGGACCGCGCTTCCCGCGGTCCATGCGAGCGAAAGTCGGGAAGCAGTGAAGGACCCCGTGAGCGAGGGAAACCGAAGCGAGCGGGGCAACGGTGGCGGCAGTCTTAGTGGTCTCATAGTAGCGATTGAAAGTGGGCGAACCGAAACCGGAGGGAGCCCATGAGTAGCGAAGGGGACGACCGGGGAGAGTTCCGTGCTACCTGGCGAAACGCGGGGGAGAAACAGCCCCTGACAAGCGTTTCAACCCGCCAGCAGCACATTGCAGCATCGGCCAAGAAATACGCGGGCAGCCCGCTCACCACCCTGAGTCATCACATCGACCTGCTGTGGTTGAGGGCAGCCTCTGGGAGAGTTCGCCGGGACAGCGCCCCGGGAGTGGACGGCCAGACGGTGCCGAGTATGGCGAGAATCTGGAAGCAAACCTGAAGAGCCTGTTGGAGCGTGCCAAGAATGGCACGAACCGGGCTCCGCCGGTGAAGCGGGTCCACATACCAAAGAGTGAAACGGAAACGCGCCCCGTCGGGCTGCCCACCGTGGAAGAAAAGGTGCTGACCCGGGCGGTTACGATGTTGTGGGAGCCAGTCTATGAACAAGACTTCCTCGACGGCTCCTACGGCTTCCGACCGTGACGCTCACCCCATCAGGCCCTCGACGCGGTTCGTGCCGCGGTGATGGGGATGGGAGGAGGGTGGGTGCTGGATGTGGACGTGCGAAAATACTTCGACGCGATCCCCAAGCAGCTGCTCCGCGAAGTTTTGAACCGTCGGGTAAGGGACGGAGTGATCGTTCGGTTGATCGGCAAATGGCTCAACGCCGGGGTTTGGGAAGCCGGAAAGGTGACCTACCCGGAAGCAGGAACGCCGCAGGGGTCGGTGATCTCACCGTGCCTGAGCAACGTCTACCTGCATGAGGTGCTGGATTGTTGGTTCGAGCGAGTGATCAAACCGAAATTGCGTGGCAAGGCGGAGTTAATCCGCTTCGCGGACGATTTTGTGGTGATCTGCGAGAAACGCGAGGACGCTGAAACTCTATTGGAGCAGGCGACCGCGCGGTTCTTCAGCTATGGACTGACGATTCATCCGGAGAAAACCCGGATCGTGGACTTCCGACATCCTTGGAAGAGCGGTCGTCATCCACAGACCTTCGACTTCCTCGGCTTCACCCATTACTGGGGAAAGACGCGGGGTGGAGGTTATGCGGTGACCCGTAAAACCAAGGCAGCAAAGTTCCGCGCGGCCCTCAGCAATGTCGGGGATTGGTGCAAGGACAACCGCCATAAGCCAATCGCGCAACAGCACCGCGAACTTAGCGTACGAATACTCGGGCATTATGCCTATTACGGCATTCGCGGCAATAGCCGTGCGCTCGGGTGTTTTCGCGATCAAGTAAAGCGGCTGTGGCACTATTGGCTACACCACCGCCGGTCCCGCGAGGGCTCCGGTGGAATGGAACTGTGGAAGCGCCTCAGTGAGCACTTCCCTTTGCCACCGGTCCGGATTGTCCACGTCGCCATGACGCGGCAATCAGCTTGGTCACTCTAACTTAGCGAATGCTCTCCTTGAAGAACCGGATGCGTTACTATGCCGCTAGTCCGGGTCTGTGGGGGTGTCGGCGGGCAACCGCCGGCACTACCCGGAAAACGACCACTCAGGCGTTGGCGATAGCGTCGGCGACGAATTGATTTAGGCTTTCTCCACGGGTTGAAGCTTTGATAGCGGCTTTTTGGTGAAGGTCGGGTCCAACTCGAACGACGAATTTGCCGCTATAGCTTTTCCCAGCGGTGATCGGAGGCAGTTTCTCCTTATTGGCCAACAGGTAGACGACGTGTTCCTCGACGATTTTGCAGACATCCCTCAATACATT
>CAIRBY010000690.1 GCA_903876865.1 uncultured Acidobacteriia bacterium | reverse complement strand
ATCGAAACCAAAGGAGTTTGCGCGGAATCCACCTGGAACTCCCACTATATCAGCAGGGCGGGAGCCGGTGGTTGTTGTTACGCTGGTGGAAAGTCCCTACAATAAAAGATTCGCTTGAAAGAGAGCGTCTCTTCAAATCTCGAGTTTCGATAGGGCGGGTACATCGGTTTGCGTCTAGCGCTTCTTCAGATCAATCCCACGGCAGGCGACCTGGACGGAAACTCCTCGTTGATCGTGCGCGGAGCCCGCGCCGCGCAGGCTCAGGGAGCCGACCTCATCGTCACGCCCGAACTGGCGCTGATGGGCTACCTGCCGCGCGACCTGCTGATGAATCAGGGCTTCATCCGCCGCGCCAGCGAAAAGCTCAAACAGATCGCCGCCGAATTGAAAGACGCGCCGCCGATCCTGGTAGGCGTCGCCACCCCCAACCCCTCCGACGTCGGACGCCCCCTGTTCAACAGCGCCGTCCTGCTGCAAAACGGCGTCCCGGGCCAGGCCTTCCACAAATCCCTGCTGCCCACCTACGACGTGTTCGATGAAGACCGCTACTTTGAACCCTTCCAGGGCACCCAGATCCTCGAATTGAATGGCGTGCGCCTCGGCATCAGCATCTGCGAAGACGTCTGGAACGATCGCGATTTCTGGCACCGCCGCCGCTACCACCAGGACCCCATCGAAGCCATGGCGCAAGCCGGAGCCCAGGCCATCATCAACCTCTCCGCCTCGCCCTTCACCGTGGGCAAACAGGAACTGCGCGAGCGCATGCTCGGCCACATGGCCCGCAAGTACGGCCTGCCCGTCGCCATCGTCAACCAGGTGGGCGCCAATGACGACCTGATCTTCGATGGCCGCAGCGCCGCCTTCGATGCCCAGGGCAACCTCTTCGCCCGCGCCAAAGGCTTCGAGGAAGACGTCATCTCCATCGAATTGATGACGGGCCAAGGCACGATCGCGCCGGACGATTACCAACCCGAAGCCGAAATCTGGAACGCGCTCGTGCTCGGCGTGCGCGATTACGCCCGCAAGACCCGCTTCCGCAAAGTGCTGCTCGGCCTCTCCGGCGGCATCGATTCCGCCCTCACCGCCGCCATCGCCGCCGATGCCATGGGTCCGGAGAACGTCCTCGGCGTGATGATGCCCTCCCGCTATTCCAGCCAGGGCAGCCTCGACGATTCCGTGGAACTGGCCAGGAACATCGGCATTGAAACCATGCTGCTGCCCATTTCCGGCATCATGCAGACCTACGATGGCGTGCTCTCCGACGCCTTCACCGGACTCAAGCCGGACGTCACCGAAGAGAACATTCAATCGCGCATCCGCGGCAATCTGCTGATGGCGCTTTCGAATAAATTCGGCTCGCTGCTACTCACCACCGGCAATAAAAGCGAAATGTCGGTGGGCTATTGCACACTGTATGGCGATATGAACGGAGGCCTCGCCGTCATCGCCGACCTGCCCAAGATGATGGTCTATCGCGTCTCCCGCTGGCGCAACCAGCGTGGACCCGCGATTCCCGAATCCACCATCACCAAGCCGCCTTCGGCCGAACTGCGCCCGGACCAGACGGATCAGGATAGCCTCCCTCCCTACGAGTTGCTCGACGAGATTCTCGAACTCCACGTCGAACAGTCCCAGAGCGCGGAAGAGATCATCGCCCGCGGTTACGACGAACAGACCGTGCGCCGCGTGCTGCGGCTCGTGCGCATCGCGGAATTCAAACGAAAACAGGCCGCCCCGGTCCTGAAGGTCACGTCCCGTGCCTTCGGCACCGGTTGGCGCATGCCCATTGTCAGACAGGAATAAGCACATCGCACATGAAGTTATCGATCATTGGTCTCGGTAAACTGGGCGCGCCCATGGCGGCGGTCATGGCCCATAAGGGCAACACGGTGGTGGGTGTGGATATCAACCCGGCCTACGTGCAGGCGATCCAGCAGGGCTTGCCTCCGGTCAACGAACCCCAACTGGCGGAGATGATTCACGCCAACCGGGAACGCCTCACCGCCACACTGGACTACGAAGCCGCCATACTGGCCACGGATGTCACTTTCATCATCGTGCCCACGCCCTCTGGTATCGATGGCAAGTTCTCCGTCAAGTTCGTGCTCCAGGCGGCGGAAAAAATCGGCGCCGCTCTGCGCAGGAAAGACGCCTGGCACCTGGTCGTACTCTCCAGCACCGTGATGCCGGGGTCAGTGGAAGGCCAGTTGCTGCCAGCCCTGGAAAAGGCCTCCGGCAAGCAGTGCCCAGCCGGGTTCGGCCTCTGCTACAACCCCGAGTTCATCGCCCTCGGCAGCGTGGTCCGCGACATGCTGAATCCGGATATGATCCTGATCGGCGAATCCGACCCGCGCTCCGGCCAGATCCTCGAAGACCTCTACACCCGCGTCTGCGAGAGCAATCCGCGCATCCAGCGCATGAACTACGTCAACGCGGAACTCACCAAACTTTCCGTCAACACCTTCGTCACCACCAAAATCTCTTACGCAAACATGCTGGCTCAGATCTGCGAAGCCCTGCCCGGCGCGGATGCCGATGTGGTCACCGGCGCCCTCGGCTGTGATTCGCGCATCGGCGCCAAATATCTGAAGGGCGCGCTCGGCTACGGCGGACCCTGCTTCCCGCGCGACAACATCGCTTTCTCTGCCCTCGCCCGTGACAAAGGCGTGCCCGCCCTGCTCGCCGAAGCCACCGACGCGCTCAACAAGCGCCAGGTGCCGCGCCTGGCGAAGATGATTCTCTCGCAACTGCCCCGCGGAGGCGCCGCCGCCGTGCTTGGCCTCTCCTACAAGCCCGAAACCGAAGTCATCGAGGAATCGCAGGGAGTCGCCATCGCGCAGGAACTGCTGCATGCCGGCGTCCGCGTGGTGGTCTACGATCCCGCCGCGATGGAGAATGCCCGCCGCGTACTCTCCGGCAACGTCGTCTTCGCCGAAAGCGCCGAAGCCTGCGTGGCGCAGGCCGATGTGCTGGCGATCACCACTCCCTGGAAGGAATTCCGCAGCCTCCCCGTGGCCGCGTTTCAGGCCTCCGGCCGGGACATGACCGTGCTCGATTGCTGGCGCGTGCTCCCGCCCGATGTCGCCTCCGCCATTGCAAATTATTGGACGCTCGGCCGCTCCATTCTCGCCGCCGGGCCCGTAACCGCGCCCGTAACCGTGGAACCCTAGCGAATGCTACTCTCCGTCGTCGTCCCCGTCTACAACTCGGAGGAGAGCCTGCTCCTGCTGGTGGAGCGGCTCATGCAAGTCCTTCCGCCCGGACGCGACGGATCTGGCATCCAACTCGGCGAACTGATTCTGGTCAACGATGAAAGTGCCGACCGCAGTTGGAGCGTGATTCAACAACTCGCCGCGCAGTATCCCTGGATTCGCGGCACCAACCTGATGCGCAATTACGGGCAGCACAACGCCCTGCTCTGCGGCATCCGCCTCGCCTCCCACCCCGTCATCGTCACGCTCGATGACGATCTCCAGAATCCGCCCGAAGAGATTCCGCGCCTCCTCGCCAAACTCGCCGAGGGTTATGACGTGGTCTATGGCGCTCCGCAACATCAGGCGCACGGCCTGTTCCGCAACTTCGCCTCGTGGATCACCAAGCTCGCGCTGCAATCCGCCATGGGCGCCCAATCCGCCCGCCATGTCAGCGCCTACCGCGTTTTTCGCACCCACCTGCGCGAGGCCTTCGCCAGCTACACCGGCCCCGATGTCTCGATCGATGTGCTACTCACCTGGGGCACCCGCAAATTCGGTGTCGTCAGCGTGCGCAACGACCCACGCACCATCGGCGCTTCCAATTACACTCTCGGGAAACTGATCCGCCATGCGCTGAATATGATGACCGGCTTCAGCAGCCTGCCGTTGCAATTCGCCAGCCTGGTCGGGTTCGTCTTTACCCTCTTCGGCTTCGCCATGCTCTGCTTCGTGCTGGGCCGCTATTTCATCGAAGGCGGCTCCGTCCCCGGCTTCCCCTTTCTGGCATCCGCGATTGCGATCTTCTCCGGCGCGCAGTTGTTCGCGCTTGGCATCATCGGCGAGTATCTCGCCCGCATGCACTTCCGCATGATGGACCGCCCCAGCTACGCCGTGCTCTCCAGCACGCAGACCCCTTCCCCCGATCGCGCGGAGCAAAAGACCCATGGCGCCAATTCCTAGTGCTCCCCACGAGGGCGTGCCCGAACCCGCGGAATATCTGGAGTGGGATTCGCAATTCTTCGCCCGCCGCGTCGCGCGCGTCCGCGGGCAGCATCTCACCCCGCAGAGCACTGCCGCGATTCTGCGCTGGTGCGCCGAACAGCGCATCGAGTGCCTCTACCTCCTCGCCGCGCCCGCCGATCCACTCACCATTGAACTCGCCGGGCGCAACGCCTTCACGCTGACGGATGTCCGCGTGGCCCTGCACCGCCCGATCTTAGACCTGCCCCCCGCTCCCTCCGGCATCCGGCCGCTGCGTCCCGAAGACCTGCCCCCATTGATTGAAGTCGCCCGCGCCAGCTTTACCGATTCGCGTTTCTTCCACGATCCCCGCTTCGAACGCTCGCGCTGCGAAGACCTCTATGCGGAGTGGCTGGAGAGCAGTTGCCGCGGCTACGCCGATTGCGTGCTCGTGGCCGAGGGTGAGGGCGAGCGCGGCCCCGCCGGCTTCGTTACCTGCAAATGTGGCGCGGATGGCGAGGGCAACATCGGCCTGATCGCGGTCGGTCCGCGCCATCAGGGCCATGGCGCCGGTGCGCGGCTCGTAACTGCGGCGCTCCACTACTTCCGCGGCCACGGCATGACCGCCGCCACCGTAGTCACACAGGCGCGCAACATCCAGTCGCAGCGCCTCTACCAGCGCTGCGGCTTCCTGACCCAATCCATCGGGCTCTGGTATCACCGCTGGGAGACGCCGCCGCGATGAGCTACCGCATCCCCTTCAACAAACCCGGCATCACCGGCAAGGAACTGGAATACGTGGCCGATGCCATCGCGCAAGGCCATGCCGCCGGCGATGGCTCCTACTCGCGCCGCTGCCACGCCCTGCTCGAATCCACGCTCGGCGTCCCGCGCGTCCTGCTGACGCCCTCCTGCACGCATGCGCTCGAGATGGCAGCCCTGCTCTTGAACCTCCAGCCCGGCGATGAAGTCATCCTGCCCTCTTACACCTTCGTCTCCACCGCCAACGCCTTCGTCCTGCGCGGGGCCATCCCGGTCTTCAGCGACATCCGCCCCGACACCCTCAACCTCGATGAGTCCCGCCTCGAAGCGCTCATCACACCGCGCACCAAGGCGATTGTGGTGGTCCACTATGCCGGCGTGGGCTGCGAGATGGAGAGCATTCTGCAAATCGCCGCGCGCCATGGCATCCCCGTGGTGGAAGACAACGCCCACGGACTCTTCGCGCGCTACCAGGGACGCTACCTCGGAACCTTCGGCGCTCT
>CAIRBY010000689.1 GCA_903876865.1 uncultured Acidobacteriia bacterium | reverse complement strand
GGCACGTTGGGGAGGATGGGCTCCTCGCCTTCGTAGTAGCGGATCATATCGGGAACGTAGGAATAGATGACTTTGTCATCGGCGACGCCGTTGCCGGGGGCGTTGGCGAGGGCGACCTTCCCGGCGCGGTAGGCGGCCATGAGGCCGGGGACGCCGAGCAGGGAATCGGAGCGGAAGATCTCGGGATCGAGAAAATCGTCATCGACGCGGCGGTAGATGACGTCCACGCGTTCCAGGCCTTTGGTGGTGCGCATGTAGACGTGGCCGCCGGAGACGACGAGATCGCGGCCTTCGACCAACTGCACGCCCATCTGCTGGGCGAGGAAGCTGTGCTCGAAGTAGGCGGAGTTGTAGATGCCGGGGGTGAGGACGACGACGCGGGGGTCGTCGTTGGGTTGGGGCGCGAGCGATTCGAGCATTTCCAGCAGTTTGCCGGTGTACTCATTGACGGGGCGGACGCTGAGGCCTTCGAAGACGCCGGGGAAGATGCGCTTGAGGACTTCACGATTTTCCAGCACGTAGCTGACGCCGGAAGGGACGCGGAGGTTGTCTTCCAGAACGTAATACTGGCCATCGCGATCGCGCACGAGGTCCGTGCCGGTGACGTGGCACCAGACGCCGAAGGGCGGGTTCAGGCCATGGCACTCTTTGCGGTAGGAGGCGGCGGAGGCGACGACTTCGGCGGGGATGGCGCCATCCTTGAGGATCTTCTGATCGTGATAGACGTCGTCAATGAAGGCGTTGAGGGCGTGGATGCGCTGTTTGAGGCCGCGCTCGATGCGGTCCCACTCCTGCGAGGGGATGACGCGCGGAATCAGGTCGAAGGGGAAGATGCGTTCGGTGCCGGCGGTATCGCCATAAACGTTGAAGGTGATGCCGAGTTGGAGCAGGAGGCGCTCGGCGGCATGCTTGTAGCGGAGCAACTGGCCATCGGAGAGGGATTGAATGATCTCCAGAACGAGTTGTACGTGGGAGCGGGCGCGGCCATCCGCCTCGAACATTTCATCGTAAAACCCTTCGGTCTGGTACGAGGAAAAATGCATCCGTCCTTGCGGAGCCTGTGAAGCCATCATTCATGTTGTCCTATTGGGACCTCGGAAGGAAAGCGAAATCCTTTATCCGTTCGATAAGCTTTATCGATCAGGGAGAGTGAGCGCGCAAGCGTGCGATGATGGGGGCGTCCCTATGCCTGAAGTTCCACAGAGTGAATGGCTTGCCGCCGCTCGCACGGCGATGGAAATTGAAGCGGAGGCGATCCGCTGTGCAGCCGGCCGACTGGACAATGAGCTGGTCCGCGCGGTGGATCTGATGCTGTCCCACGCGGGCAAAGTGGTGGTGACGGGCATCGGCAAGAGCGGGCACATCGGGCGCAAGCTTGTGGCGACGTTGTGCAGCACGGGGACGGCGGCGGTGTTCCTGCATCCGGCGGAAGCGCTGCACGGAGATCTGGGGATTTATACGCCGGGCGACCCAACGATCGTACTCTCCAACCAGGGATCGTCGGCGGAATTGCTGGCACTGCTTCCGTTGCTGCGGGAGTTTCACTCGCCGCTGATCGGGATCCTGGGGAATCCGAATTCGCCGCTGGCATCACAGGTGGATGTGTATCTGAATGCGAGCGTGGAGCGCGAGGCCGATCCGCACAATCTGGTGCCGACGGCGAGCGCGGTGACGGCGCTGGCGATGGGGCACGCGCTGGCGATTGCGTTGATGACGGCGCGGGGGTTCACGCCGGAGCAGTTCGGGCGCTTTCATCCGGGGGGGCAGTTGGGGCGGAATCTGCGGCTGACGGTGGCGTCGGCGATGCACACGGGGGACGAGGTGGCGTGGGTGGCTCCGGACGCGCAGATGAGGGACGTGATCATCGAGATGACACGGAAGCCGTTGGGGGCGGCCTGCGTGGTTACGGCGGCGGGTATGCTGGCGGGTTTCCTGACGGATGGCGACTTGCGGCGGGCGCTGACGAATCACGACGATATTCGTATGCTGTGCGCGAGGGACGCGATGACGGCGGGAGCGGTGACGATCGGTCCGCGGGCGACGCTGGGGCAGGCGCTGGAGCTGATGGAGCGGCGGCCATCCCAGATTTCGGCGTTGCCGGTGGTGGAAGAGGGACGGGCGGTGGGGTTGCTGCGGATTCACGATATATATCTGGGGACCAGGTAGGGTAGGCGGTTCCGCCTGCCGATTTGGCACGCCCGGGAACTTGGCAGGCGGAAACGCCTACCCTACTGGGTGTACTGGCGGCAAATTACACAACTCTTACACTGGGGCGCGGTTGGCGCTGATAGGGTTAAGAGGTGCCGTCCGCTACCCGAGGGGAAACCGTGAGATCTGAAAACGTCGCTGAAATCGCCATGCGCCAGGGGTTGAACAAGTTCACCTTCTGCGTTCTGGTGCTGATGCACATTGGGGCGGTGGCCGCCCTGTTTCATTTCAGTTGGAAGGCGCTCGCCGTAGCTGCCATCCTCTACTACATTGCGATTGGGCTGGGAATCAGCATGGGCTACCATCGCCTGCACACGCACCGATCTTACAAGGTGCCGCTGTGGATCGAATACTTCTTCGCGCTGTGCGGCACGCTGACGCTGGAAGGCGGACCGATCTTCTGGGTGGCGACGCACCGTGTGCATCATCAATTTTCGGATCTGCCGGGCGACCCGCACTCTCCGCGCGACGGCGCGTTCTGGTCGCACATGGGCTGGATTCTCTTCGGTGAGACCAACCACAACAATACAAAGATGCTGTCGAAGTACGCTCCGGATCTGGCGAAGCACACCTTTTACCGCTGGCTGACCAGCTGGCACTGGGTTCCGGTGACGTTCCTGGCCGCCGGGTTGCTCTATTGGGGCGGATTGCAGATGTTCCTGTGGGGGATCTGCTTCCGGATCGTGTTCGGCCTGCACGCCACGTGGGCGGTGAACTCGGCCACGCATATGTTTGGCAGCCGCCGCTTCAACACGCGGGACGATTCGCGCAACACCTGGTGGATCGCCATCATCAGTTTCGGCGAAGGCTGGCACAACAACCACCACGCGCATCCCACCTCCGCCCGTCACGGGTTGGCGTGGTATGAGTTCGACCCGAGCTGGCTGCTGGTGAAGTTGCTCAAGGCTCTGGGGATCGCGAAGTCGATCAAAGTTGCGACCGTGAACAGCCGCATCGCCGAGCGCGAAGCCGCATAATTCAAGTATCGATCAAAAGGGGAGTAGGGCCGCTATCGCGGTCTTACTCCCCTTTTTTGCGTGTGGGGGGTGGGGCGGCTTCCGCGCTACCCTTGAGGTATGGACGCTTCGGGCCGCCGAAAATCGATTGCGGGAATCATCGCGCTTGGCGTCGGCCTGATTTCGATTCTGATCGTCCTGTATATCGGCTGGATTCTGCTCAACTGGCGCACGGGCATCCTGTTGTTCCTGGGGGTGCTGCTGGTGCTGATGATTTCCAGCGGCATCCTGCTCAACACGATCTTTCTGGTGCGCGAAATCCGGCGCAACGAACAGCACGACGCCTTCATCAATGCGGTGACGCACGAACTGAAGACTCCGGTTGCCTCCATCCGCCTCTATCTGGAGACGCTGCAGACGCGTCCGGTGGAGGAGGCGAAGCGGAAAGAGTTCTACAAGATCATGCTGGAGGACAGCGACCGGCTGCTGAACACGATCGAGCAGGTGCTGCGCACGGGGCGGGCGGGGAGTTCGAGCCACCGCTTGAATCCGAGCCGGATCGATCTGGACGAAGTGGTGCGGTCGAGTGTGGAGCGGGTGCGGAATCTGCACCGGGTGCCGGTGGACGGGCTGCGCTACGTGCCGTGTGGTCCGGTGACGGTGTGGGGAGATCTGGACGAAGTGCGGGCGGCGATCACGAACCTGATCGATAACGCGGTGAAGTATTCCTCGGCTCAGGTGAATGTCACGGTGGAGACGGAGAAGCTGAACGAGCGGTTCGTGGTGATGCGGGTGAAGGATCAGGGTCCGGGGATTCCGAAATCGGAATTGAAACGCGTGTTCCGCCGGTTCTACCGCGTGCCGGGACCGCTGGCGTCGCGCGTGAAAGGGACGGGACTGGGATTGTATATTGTGCGCTCGGTGGCCAAGCGCCACGGGGGCAGGGCGTGGGCGGAGAGCGAAGGTCCGGGCCACGGGAGCACGTTCGCACTGCAACTGCCGATTGCCAAATGAGCCGAATACTCGTAGTGGAAGACGAACTGCACCTCGCCGAAGGGCTGCGATTCAACCTGGAAGCGGAAGGGTATCAGGTAGAGGTGGTGGATACGGGCGAGGCGGCGCTGGACCTGCTGTTGCCGGGGGATCATCGCTTCGACGTGGTGGTGCTGGACATCATGCTGCCGGGGAAGGACGGGTTCACGGTGATGAGGGAACTGCGGCACGCGGGGCAGTTCGTTCCCACCCTGATGCTGACGGCGCGGGGGCACGCGGACGATATCTTACAGGGGTTCGAGGCGGGGGCGGACGATTATCTGACCAAGCCATTCGAGCTGAGTATTCTGATTGCGCGGATTCGCGGACTGCTGCGGCGGCGGGACTGGCTGACGAAATCGCTGGCGCAGCCGCCGGCGGTGGCGACGGAGCCGAGCGACAGCTTCCGGTTTGGGGAGGCGTCTCTCCATTTCGACCTGCTGGAATTGCGGGTGCGCGATCAGGTCTTTCCGCTGACGCTGATGGAGGCGAATCTGCTGCGGTTCCTGATTCAGCGCGAGGGCAAGCCGGTGCCGCGCAAGAGCATGCTGGAAGAGGTCTGGGGGTTGCACGAGGACACGGACACGCGGGCGATTGACAATTTCATTGTGCGATTGCGGCGGTACATCGAGCGCGACCCGACCAAGCCGCGGCACTTGCTGACGGTGCGGGGCGTGGGATACCGTTTCATCGCCGAGCCGCCGGAAGAGAAGGCATGAGGCGAGGGGTATCGCGGTTAGGGCTGGCAGTGTGGTGTGCGGTTGCGGTAGCCTCTGCCGCGGACCTGCGCTTCGTACTGTTGGGGGACCGCACGGGAGAGGCGCAGGCGGGGGTGTACGAGCGCGTGTGGCAGGCGTTTGCACCGACCAAACCAGCCTTCGTGGTATCGGTGGGGGACACGATCCAAGGGCTGGAAGATGCGAAGGCGGAGGGGGAGTGGAGGGCGGTACAGGGTGTGCTCGCGCCCTACCGGGCGATTCCGCTCTACCTTGCGCCGGGCAATCACGATATCTGGTCCGCGCTTTCCGAGCGGCTGTTCAAGCAGTATGCGGGGCACGCGCCGCATTACAGTTTCGATCGGGAGGGCGCGCACTTTGCGGTGCTCGATACCAGCCGGAGCGACGCGTTGAGCGAGAGCGAACTGGCGTGGCTGGAGGCGGACCTGCGGGCGCACCAGCGTGCACACCCGGATGCGCCGGTGAAGATGGTGGTGACGCACCGCCCCACCTGGATCATGGATGCGGCGCTGGGCAACACGCAATCTCCGCTGCACCAACTGGCGAAGCGGTACGGGGTCTGTTGCCTGATTGCGGGGCACGTGCATCAGTTGATCCACGCGGAGTTGGAAGGGGTGACGTATTACGCGCTGCCGAGCGCGGGCGGGCATCTGCGGCTGAGCGCGAGTTACGAAGACGGCTGGTTCTTCGGTTGGACGGAGGTTGCGGTGAACGGCCAGGACGTGCGGTTTCAGGTGCACGCCCTGGAGGGAGCGGTGACGCCGTTGAGCGCGTGGGGACGCGCGGGACTGGTGAAGCGGTGAGGCGCGGGCACGCGCCGCGAACGCAGCGTTAGAAATCGTAGTTGTCGATATTGGCCTTATTGAAGATGAAGGGCTTGCCGAGGATGACCTCGGTGCCGCGGATTTCGATTTTGCCGAGGCGGCCGGCTTCGAGGCTGTCTTTACCGACCTTGCCCTGCACGAGTTGGGCGGCGGTCTGTACGGTGAGGTAGCCGAGGTCCCTGGTGTTCCAGAGCACGACGGCCTGCACGAAACCATCGTGGACGTAGCGCTTGCAGAGATTGGGCAGGGAGAGGCCGATTACGTTCACATCCTTGCGGCCGGATTGCTGGGCGGCTTCGCCGGAACCGGGCACGGCGGGGGCGGATATGGTGATGACGAGCTTCACGTTGGGGTAGACCTTCATGATGGTCTGGGTCTCGGCGAAGGCCTTGTCGCGATCGTCGTCGCTGGGGCGGATGGTGACGAGTTTCATGCCGGGATATTTGGCGGCGGCGCGCTCTTTGATGAAGCTGATCCAGGCGTTCTGATTGGCTGCGCTCAAGGGTCCGGTGATGATGGCGAACTCGCCCTTCTCGCCGAGGAGGCGCGCGCCTTCGTCCATGAGGGTATAGCCGATGCCTTGCGGCGTGGCCTGGTTGATGAAGAAATCGCGGGAGTCCTTTTCGGAATCGGCGTCCCAGGTGACGACTTTGATGCCGCGGGCGCGGGCTTTGCGGAGAACGGTGGAGATTCCGGCGGCGTTCTCCACGCTGACGGCGATGGCATCGACACCGCGGGTGATCCAGCCTTCGACGACCTCGTTCTGTTTGGCGGCGTCGAGTCCGGTGGGACCGTCCCAGATGAGATCGACGCCGGCTTCGCGGGCGGCCTCTTCGGCGCCGGTTTTGCAACTCATGAAGTAGGGATCGCCTTTGGACTTGGGCATGACTGCGACGACGGGCCGTTTGGCGGTCTTGCCGGGAGCGGAGGCTCCGGCGGCGCCGCCCTGTTTGATGGAGTTCACGAGCCAGACATTGGTCCCGGCCACAATC
>CAIRBY010000688.1 GCA_903876865.1 uncultured Acidobacteriia bacterium | reverse complement strand
GCTCCCGAGCCCGCAGCGCCGCCAGTAGTGGAAGAGCTTGCCCTTGCAGCGGCATCGACACCCGAACCCGCAAGCGAAGCCGTCGCAACCGAACCGCTCCATGGACCCGTCGCCGAAGTCATAGCCTCGCTCGCAGTGGACGAGCAAGCCATCGAGGTTGCCTCCGCTCCTGATCCCGCAGCGCCCGTAGAAATCGCCGCCGCGCCCATGGTGGCGGAGTCAACTCACGAATCCGCTGAGTCCGCGCTCGAAGCCGCCGCAACGGTTCACGAACCGCTTCCTGAGCCCGCCGTCGAAGTTGTAACCTCGCCAGCCGCGGACGAGCAAGCCATCGAAGTGGCCTCCGCTCCGGAGCCCGTCGCGCCCGTAGAAATCGCCGTCGCGCCCGTAGTGGTGGAGTCAAGTCTCGAGTTCGCCGATTTTGCGCTCGAAACATCAGCAACTGTCCACGAATTGCTCCCTGAGTCCGTTACGGTCCTCGAAATTGCATTCTTACCGCCGGTAGAGGAGGCTGCACCCGAAGCCGCCGCAACCGTGACGGAGTCGCTCCCCGAGCCCATCGCGCCTGCGGAACTTGCATCTGCGCCCGTACTGCCCGAGTCAGCCCACGAGTCTGCCCACGAGTCTGCCGCGGACTCCGCACCCGAAGCCGCCTTTACCGTCCCCGAGCCCGCCGCCGAAGTCACAGCCTCGCCGGTACTGGAAGAGCAATCCGTCGAAGCGGCATCGGCCCCAGCACCCGTTGCTGATGTCGAAGTGGTCGCGTTACCCGACGCCATCGCCGCCGCCGAAGTCGCAGTGCCGCCGGTAGTCGAACCGCACGCCATCGAGATCGCATCGACCCCCGAGCCAGTGAGCGAACCACCCGCGGTCGAGCCGTTACCAGCACACGCGCCCGTCGCCCTTCTCGAACCGCCCGTCCTCGTCGAAAAGACGAACGTCGAAGCCTCTCTGGCGGAAGCCATCTCCGCTGAACAACCGGGCCCTGCTCAACCTCCCGCGGCACTGGAAATCGCTGCGTCCGCCGGAGTGGTTCCCATCGACCCGCTCCAGAAGCAGCTCTGGGCTACCGCCGAAATGGTGGCCTCCGCCGCCTCTTCCGCCGCGCCCACGCCCCTTCCGCCCGCACCGGTCCCGATCCAGATTGCCGCTGTCGCGCCCCCGGAACTGCCCGAAGCCTTCCCGCTCCACGCGCCCGAACCCGACACCAAATTCATGACCACCCTGCGCCGTGCCCCGGATCCCATGCAGTGGGCCGTCTTCGGCGGCGCCGCCGCATTCCTCGGCATCGTCTGGGCCGCCATCTGGTTCGCCACCGGCCAATAACGCCCCGCCCAGCGCGGGTGCGCCATTGGCTGCTATTGTCACTCAAGACCCGCCCGGGGTTCTTCCCGCCGCCCGGAGCCTGACCCTTCGCCTACCGCTTGTAGCCGATCATGCGCAGGAAGCCGCGCCGCTTCTCCACATCCTCCGCGCCTTCCACGCCCTTCGGACACTCGCCGTCAATCACGCCCAGCACCCCTCGCCCCTGCTCGCTCTCCGCCACCACCACCTGCACCGCATTGGCCGTGGCGCAGAAGATCGAGCAGACTTCCGGCACGTCCTTGATGCGCCCCAGAATGTTGATCGGGTACCCGTTGGTCATCGCCACCACGAATGTGTGCCCAGCACCTACCGCGCTCGCATTGCGGATCGCCAGCGCCTGCAACGCCTCGTCGTTCCCCTCCGCCCGGGTCAGGCACGGCCCCGACGCCTCGTTGAACGCCACCCCGAATTTCATCTGCGGCACCGTATTCACGATCGCCTCGTAGATGTCCTCCACCGTCTTGATGAAGTGCGACTGTCCCAGAATCAGGTTGCCGCCTTCCGGTATCTCCAGCGGTACAAGTTTTAGTTCCATTACTGAAATACCTCGCTCACGGGTTTCACTTTGATCTCTTCCGCCTTCAACTTCAGCGGCCACTTCTCCACCAGTTTGTCTTCTGCCAGGATCTCCGCCGGCTTCGCCGAATTGTACGTCATCGGCGACGCGTCGTCGCTCAAGAGTTGCCGCTTGAACTCCTCCCCGTTGCGCGTCACCACTGCGATCGTCAGCGATTCGGTCCGAATGTATTTCCGAATCACCCGGTTGACGTCGGCCAGCGTCAGCTTGCCCAATTGCGCTTTGAGAAACTCGTTGTACGGCTTCGTTCCATAGAACGCGCTGTCGATCGCATAACCGAGTTCCGCCCGTTTCGTCCGGGTCAGCACATTCACGTTCTTGCCCAGAAACTCGCGCGTCCGCTCGAATGCCTCCGACGTCATTCCCTTCGTCCGCAGCTTATCCAGTTCGAACAGCGCCAGGCGCAGCGCGAACTTCGCCGTCGGCGGTTCCACCGGACGGATCCAGACCTGGAAAATCTGGCTCCACCGCGCCAGGTTCGCCTGCGGCTCCATCAGAAACATTCCGCGCGGAAAATATTCGATGTACGTGTAGTCTCCGTAGTTGAGGCCGCGCTTCTCCCGCATCCGGTCGTAGAGCACTCCGCTGCTGTTGCGATGCACTCCCATGTACGTGCTCACCAGCAGCAGCGCCGCGTAGTCGGCATGCGCGCGCGTCACGTCGATCGGATAGCCGATCGAGTACGCCACGCTGCGCGAATCCTTCTCCACAATCACCACGCGATTCCCCGTCGCCACCGGCGTCGCAATCCGCTTCGGCGCCGCCGCGCCCTCCTTGGGCAGCCTTGTAAAGTCCTTCTTCATGGCCGCCAGAAATGCCGGCGGGTAGCCGCCCGCGACTCCCAGTATCAGGCGCGCCTGCGTGTAGCGGCTCTTATAAAAAGCCTTCACATCGTCCAGCGTCAGCTTCTCGAGTGAACTCACCGTGCCGCCGTTAAAGTGCCCGTACGACGTCCCGGCGTAGATCGCTTCGTAAAGCACTTCTTTGCCCAGTTCCTCGTCGTTATTCCCGCGCAGCCCCACCTTGATGTTGTTCAGCAAGTCGTCTTTCACGCGCCGGAAATCCTCCGCGCGCCAACCCGGGTCCAGCAGCAGGTCGCGCAGCAGATGGTAGTACGCGTCGAGATTATCCACGTGCGTCGCGCCGCTGAAAGTGGTCATTTCCTTGTCCACCTGCGCGCTCACTCCCGCCGCCATGGGGAACATTGCTTCGGTCAACTGCTGGTAGGTCAGAGCCTTCGTCCCGCTATCGGAGAGCATCTGCGCGGTCAGCGCCGCAATCCCCTCCTGCCCCGTGGGATCGTCCGCCGATCCGGACGTGAAGACGATCCGGAATGTCACCAGCGGCGACTTGCCCGGCAGTTCCACCGTGCGCATCTGCGCTCCCGCGCTTAGCGCCGTCAATAGCAAAAGTGCCGCCTTCACTTCGCACCTCCCGGTCCGGACGCCGCTGGTCCCGTCAACGTAACGATCGTCCGATGGTTCTCCGTCAGGTACTTCCGCGCAGCCTGCTGCAAGTCTTCCGGCGTCAGCTTCGCGTACTGCTCGTATAGTGCGTTCATCGTCTCGGGAGTTCGTTTCAGTGATAGGTATGACGCCACAATCTGCGCGATCGTGTCGCTATTGTCCATACTCAGCGCAACCTGATAGCGCAATCGCCGGCGCACCGTATCCAGTTTGCCGCCATCCACCGGCTTGTCGCGGAACGTCTGCACCGTTTCCAGAATCCGCTCACGGACATAATCCAAATCGGCCGGTTTCTTGGCCCGCGCCATTATTTCGAACAGCCCCGCATCCCGGTTCTCCGGCGCGCTCGCAAAAATCGCGTCGGCCCTCTGTTCCTTCACTACCAACTGCTGGTAAAGCTCGCTCGTGCTGCCGAACGCCAGGTTCGCCAGCGCATCCAGCGCCGCCGTTTCGCGCGTGCTGTCGTCATATGCCGGAGCCTTGAACGCGATGCTCACCAGCGGCAGCGTCGGGCTCGGCCAATCCACATGACCGGTCCGCGGGCCCGCCTGCGCCGGTTCCACCGGAATGTCCGGCGAATAGCTGCCTCGCTTCCACGCGCCCCAATACTTATCCACCAGGGCCCGCACCCGCTTCGCCTCCACATCCCCCACCACCAGGATCGTGGTGTACTCGGGACGGTAGTAGCGGTCGAAAAACTTCAGGCTGTATTCATACTGCTGCGGCATCGCCTGTATGTCCCGCAGAAAGCCCATCGCCGTGTGCTTATACGTATGCCGGTCGTATGCCGTATCCCGCACCACCTCTTCCATCTTGCTGAACGGCGACGCGCTGTTCTTGTTGTATTCGCCCAGCACCGCCAGGCTTTCGGTCTTGAATTCGGCCTCGGCGAATTTCAGATTCTGGAACCGGTCCGCCTCCATCGCCACCACCGTCTCCAGATCTTCCTTCGAATAGGTCGTGTGATAAATCGTCCAATCGTCGCTCGTGGATGCATTGGAGGAAGCTCCAATCCGGTTCAGCGTCTGGTTGTACTGCTCAGATGTCATCTTGGGCGTGCCGCGGAACATGAGGTGTTCGAAGAGGTGCGCAAAGCCCGTGTGCCCCTCCTCCACTTCATTGCGTGCACCGGCGCGCACCACAATATACGTTGCCACGATGTTTGCGTAGTCGGTGGGAACCGTCACCAGGCGCAAGCCGTTCGGCAGGTCTTCCTGGGTGTATTCGTAGGGAAACGCCTTCTGCGATTGCGCGAGGCTCGGCAGCGACGCGCACAACAGTAGCGCAAATAATTTAAGAGCCATCCACTCTATTCTAAGCGGGTGCCCCGCCAAAGGAGTGGATGGCTCAACTTACTCAGCCGAATGTAGTGAGCCGGAGTTACCGAGCGAATATCGTCAGCGAATTGCTGTCCGCACCGTTCACCGTCACTTTGAACGTCAGGTTGCCGCTCACGGACCCGTCCAACCGGAACTGCACCGCGTCGATTCCGAACTGCCCTGCCACCGCGAAGGCATTTTCCGCCGCAACCGCCAGCGTGCCTGCGCTCACCGTCACCGTGTCCACAATCTGCACAGGTGGTGAACTCGGCACCGGGAAGCCCTCCGGCCGCGCCTGGCTCGTCGGACCGAAGCCCGTGCCATACACGGTTAGCAGTTCTCCCGCGATCGCCGGAGCGTCCGCCGTCACGGCCGTGCCGTCTTCGTGAATCGCCATCGGCATCGTCACGCCGCCCGCCGCCGCGACCGGGAACAGTCCCGGCGCATTGCGCGTCACCGTGAAGCTCGTGTGCAGATTCGCCTGCCCCGTCGGAGAGATCGTCAGCACCTGTGTGCCGAGTCCCGTATCGTCCGGCAACTGCGCATTGATCTGCTGCGGAGAAGCGAACAGCAGTGGAAGAATCCGGTCGCCCACACTTACCGTCAGTCCCGCCAGACTCTGCGGCAGTTGCCCCCCCGGTGCGGTGGCGGTTGCGTTCGTCAGGTTCGCCCCGAAGATCGAGATGATGCTGCCCGGCGCCACGCTCTGTTGAGGCGTGCTCCCTGCCGCGTTGTTCACTCCTGTCGGCGCCACATACGGCACCGCATCGAACAGCGCCGTCACCGCGCGCGGCGCATTCATCGTCAGCGTGCCCGCCGGGTACGTCCCGCTCAAATCGCCGTTCCACTGCCGGAACCGGTACCCCGGCTGCGGCGTCAGATTCAGCGCCACACTCGCATTCGCGTTATAGAACCCGTCCGGCGACGCCGGTTGAATCGTCCACACCGCGCCGTTCTGCGGGTTGCTCGCCGTGCTCAGCAGGTTCATCATGTGGTAGCTCGCGTTCACTGTCTGCGAACTGTCGCCCACTGTCACTGCCAGATCCCCCGCACCTCCCGGCCAGCCGTCGAAATCCGCCCGCGCTCCCGGTCCCAGGGAGATGCTCGAAGGCGCGCTGATCTTCACCCGTGTCCCGGGATTGCGCAACACTTCGCACGGCGTCGTGCACGCCGCTCCATCCACGTTGACGCTCAACCCCGTCAGCGTGCTGGTAACCGTTAGCCGCGTCAGCTTCGTGTACGTGGCGGTCAGCCGGATTCCGCTGGCATCCGCCCCTGCCGGCACCACGATGCTCTGTGTCGCCGCTCCGCCATTGGACCAGGAGCTGAATTGCCAGACCTGTCCCTGCGCGTCCGTCTGCTGCTGCGGGGCCGAAACCGTGTGTGTTTCGCCCGTGCCCCAGACGAAGTAATACGGGTTCAGAGCATTGTACTGCCCGTCCACCAGAATCTTCATCCCGGTTGGCTGGCTCAGCACATCCACCGCCGCGCCCGGTCCATAGGTTGCCGTCAACGTCGCAGGCGTCGTGAGCGGCGCCACCGTATACGCGTGGTTCTCCGCCCCGCCGTCGCTCCAACTCTGAAACACCCATGCCTTGCCGTACTGGTCGCGCTGCGGCGAATTGGCGCCCACCGAATGCACCGAATTCATGCCCCAATCCAGCGCGGAGGGTGTATTCTGCGGCGCGCGGTCGGCCAGAATCGTCAGGCCCGCCGGGACGGTCGCGAAATTTACGCTCCGCGCGGGCTGAAAGATCGGGTACACCGTCATCGGCGCGCTCATGGTGACCACATCCTGAAAACCGGTGATTACCTGGTTTTTCCCCGGCGCCCATCCCGCGAATACGAAGCCCGGGTTCGGGTACGCCTGAAGCACCGCGGTCGAGTTCGCCGAAATGTAGATGTCTTGCGACGAGAAGATCGGAGCCCCATTCACATAAATCGATCCGGGGCTATTGCAGTTGCTCGGGTCCGGGCAGCTTGCGAACGCTATGCCAAGCCCGTATTGGATCGTGAAAATCGCCTGATATTCGTTGATCGCCGCGCTGGCCGTCACCGGCAGCGGGTTCAGGGGCAGGGAAGTCCCGGCGAATTGCCAGGTCTGGAATGCCAGCAGCGTCCGCACTTGTCCGGTCTGAATCGTGTTGGGGACCGCCAGGATGTGCTTGCTCCCCACCGGCCACAGCGCGCTCGTCGGATGGATATAGATCTGCCCGTCCACCGTATATTCAGCCCCGTCCGGCACCGGCGTGATCCTTGTGAGGGTGCCGCTCTGTGCCCGGAATACGGGAGCCACGGCCATACTCAGCCCCAACAGCACGACTACCGGTAAATAATTCCAGAAGTTTTTTCTCATGGTCCTTACTGACCTTCCTGGCGGCTGCCAACCGTCCGGGCGGATGGTCATCCACGGCAGCAGTATACGTATAAGTCCACGGAAATACACGGCTAACTTTGGTAATGCGGCTGTTGCTAGCCATTTCGATCATTGCTTCCTTGCCCCAGACAGAATTTAATCGGAACGTCTGAAGACCACTCTTATGCGCTGGAACGTTCGTCTACTACCCATCGCGCTGGCGGCTCTGTTGAGCCCCGCGTTTGCCGTTGCAGCCAGTTTCGGAACTGTCGTTCCGATCGGCGGCCAGGCGTCCGATATTGCCCTCGATGAGTCCAGAGGCCTGCTCTACATCGCCAACTTCACTGCCAATCGTATTGAAGTGATGTCGACTGCGGACAAGTCCATTCATACCTCTATGAATGTTCCCGCCCAGCCGGCGGCCCTCTCGATCTCTCCCGATTCCAAGTACTTGCTCGTGGCGCATTATGGCAGCCAGACCCAGGCGGATCCCAGCCTCAACGCCATCACGCTGATCAATCTCAACGACAGCACTCGCCAGACCTTCACTACCGGCGATACGCCCCTCGGCGTCGTCTTCCTCGCCAATGGCACCGCCTTCGTTGTCACCTCCACCAGCATCCTTATCTTCGACCCTATCTCCGGCAAGATGGTTTCCGTAGCTACCTTCGGCGCCCTCGCCAAGACGCTACCTGTCACGCTCGGCACCTTCCCCTCCCAGGTAATCTCCGCCGCGCTTTCCACCAGCCCGGACCGCACCGTTGTCTATGGCATCGCCGATAGCGGCACCTCGCAGGCCTTCTACAGCTACAACGCCCGCACCGGCGCGCTCTACGCCATCGGCGTCGTCGCTTCCCCCAAGCCTCTCGCCCGCGTCAGCGTTTCCGCGGATGGCAGTTGGGCCATGATCGGCCAATATCGCCTGGATGCGACCGCCAACAACCTGGCGCAGTTCCCGAATTCGATTACTTCCTCCACCATCGGTGGCAATGCCATCGACAACGCCAAAGGCATTATCTACGCGCAGATCCTCATTCAGTCCCCCACTTCCTCAACTACATCCTCGGGCTCCACGTCATCCACGCCGGCGGCGACTAGCGCGCCGCCGGTCCTGTCCATTCTGGATGCGGAGAATCTGCTCGTGCAACAGAGCTTCTCGATTCCCGAAAACATCACCGGGCGGAGTGTTCTCACCGCCGCCGCCGATGTTCTCTATACCGTCTCCGATAGCGGCGTGATGGTCTTTCCGGTGGGCCGTCTCAACCAGCAGCACCGCGTCACAGCCAGCGTCCGCGATGTGGTCGCGCGCGGCAGCTTCTGCAACCGCACCGTGATTACCCAGTCCATCACCATCACCGATCCCGGCGGTGGCAATACCGATTTCCACCTCACCACCAACACTCCCGGTGTAACCATCGCACCCTCGTCCGGCATCACCCCGGCTCAGGTGCAGGTGCGTGTCGATCCGGCCGCATTCCAGAACCAGAACGGTACTCTCGCTGTCGCCCTTACCCTCGGCAGTGTCAGCGCCATCAATATCCCGCCGCCCGTGCGCCTGCTCATCAATAACGAAAGCCCCAACCAGCGCGGCAGCTTCTTCAACGTCCCCGGCTACCTCACCGATCTGCTCTCCGACCCCATCCGCCTCCGCTTTTATGTGGTCGCTCAGGATACCGATCAGGTCCTCGTGTTCGATGGCACCACGTACCAGCAGATCGCCGCGCTGAAGACCTCCGCCACCCCCACCCAGATTGCCATGACCTTCGATCGCAAGTACCTCGTGATCGGTCATGACAATTCTCAACAGGCCTGGGTCTACGATCTCGATACCTTCCAGCGCCAGTTGCCCATTCAGTTTCCCAGCGGCCACTATCCCCGCTCCCTCGCCGAGAGCGGCGCCGGCATGCTCGCCCTCGTTCGTAATGCCGCCGTCGGTGGACCCGGCGTCATCGATACCATCGATTTCAACGCCCGCACCGGAACCCAACTCTCCAGCCTCGGCGTCTTCGCCAACAATGTGAGCCCGAGTGGCGTGCTCGCCCCTGCGCCCAACGGCGGCAAGATTATGGTGGCCATGCCGGATGGCAACGTGATGCTGTACGATTCCAACGCCGGTACCTTCACTGTCTCGCGCAAGGACTTCACCGGACTCTCCGGCGCCTATGCCGCCTCCAGCTACAACACCTATGTCGTTGGCGGCAACGTGCTCAACGCCTCTCTCGTCCCCCAAGGTACTCTTGAAACCAGTTCCGGACAGCCCTCCGGCTTCACCTTCATCGATCAATCCGGCTTCCGTACCACTGCCTCTTCAGCCTCCACGCCTGGTGTGATTGAGCGTTTCGACCCTACCCAGAACAATCCCACCGGACCGGCCACGCGTCTGGTCGAGGCGCCCGTAGTCGCCGCCTCCGCGTCCGCTTCGGGTAGTGCGGCCGCAGCCACTTCCACCTTTCCGATCGGTGTCGGTTCCGGTGCCAGCGTCACCATGAGCTTCATGCGGACGCTGGCCGCGCTCTACGACCGCTCCGCGGTGATTTCGCTTAGCGTCTCCGGCTTCACCGTCCTCCCCTGGAACTACGATGCCGCTGTCGCGCCGCCTAAGATCTCCGCCGTGGTCAACGCCGCCGATGGCACCCTGCCTGTCGCTCCCGGCGGACTCATCAGCATTTACGGCTCGCAGATGGCGCCCCTCAACATCGCCACCCAGCAGATCCCGCTGCCTACCGCTCTTGCTCAGAGCTGCCTGATCGTCAACGGTGTTCCCATGCCCGTCCTGTTCGTCTCCAGCGGACAGATCAACGGCCAGCTGCCCTTTAACGTCAACGGCAACGCCCAGATGACCCTCTATACCCCGGGCGGCATCAGCGACAATTTCAACTTCACCATTCTGCCCGCCGCGCCCAGCATCTTCCGCACTGGCTCCGCCGGTCCGCAAACCGGTCTCGCGACCATCACCCGCTCCGATAACGGGGAACTCATCACCCCCACCAATCCGATTCACCCCGGCGATTCCATCACCATCTGGGCCACCGGTCTCGGTCTCACTTCACCTCCCATCGATGCCGGTCAGCCGGCGCCCTCGGACCCGCTGCCCTACGCCATCATTCAGCCCAATGTCCTCCTGGGCGGCGTCGCGCTCGGCGTACAGTACGCCGGCCTGGTTCCCGGTTCCGTCGGCCTCTATCAGATCAATGCCCTCGTTCCCCGCGGCGTACCCCAGGGCCTGCAGATTCCGCTGCTGATTTCCCAGGGCGCAAACACCACCACTCTGAACCTGCGTGTGGTGAACCCGTGATCTTTCACTCTTCAGGAGATTCGTTTATGAAAACCTTGCTTCGCTCGATTCTGCTTCTCACCGCCGCTTCCGCCGTTGCTATGGCGCAGCAGTGGGAGTTTGGCGGCACCGGTGGTGGCGGCTTCCTCAGCAACGTCAACGTCGCCGGCAGCTCGCTCGGCGCCGCGACCGCCGGCTTCCAGACGGGAGCAGCCCTCGGCGGCTATGTCGGCTTCGCTCAGTACAAACACATTGGCGGCGAACTCCACTACAACTACCTGCAGAGCAATCTCAGCCTGAAGAGCAACGGCGCCGAAGCCTCCTTTGCAGGCGTCGCTCATGTGGTTCACTACGACCTGATTTTCAAAACGACCCGCAGTCAGGGCAAAGTCCAGCTCTTCGCCGCCGTCGGCGGAGGTATGAAATACTTCCGCGGTACCGGCACCGAGGCCGCCTACCAGCCCCTCAGCCAGTTCGGCTACTTCACCAAGACTACCGCCATCAAGCCGATGGCCAGCGCCGGCGCAGGTGTCAAAATCGCTCTCACCAAAAAAGTCTTCCTGCGCACCGAATTCCGCGACTACATCACCGCTTTCCCCACCGCCATCATCACTCCGGCGCCGGGCACCAAGTACGGCAAACTCCTGCACGATTTCGTTCCCATGGTCGGCCTGGGAATGGAAATGTAGCTTTCGCGGCGTAGTCCGGTCTTCCGTTTCATCGTGGCCTGTCTCCTACCGGGACAGGCCATCGTTGTTTGTAGCCCGCTCATCAGCCCCTTCCTTCCTCGTGCCGCTACCCGGCACCCTCGCCTTCGATTCGGTGACAAGAACGTGTATACTGGCCGGAATCCGGAACTCCCCGATGGAGCTGCCGGTGTTCAAAGGAGGGTTGCACATGCCTAGTTATCTGTACCAGATTTCGTATTCCACCTCTGCCTGGGCGGGGATGATCAAGAAGCCGCAGGACCGCTCGGAAGCCGTGAGCAAGGTCGTCGAGAAGCTTGGCGGGAAGGTAATCGGATTCTGGTTTGCGTTCGGAGACGCGGACCTGGTCGGGATTCTGGAAATGCCTGACAATGCGAGCGCTGCGGCGTTTTCGGTGGCGATCGCGGCGGGTGGCGCCTGCTCGGATGTGAAGACCACGCCTCTGCTCAGCATCGGTGAGGCGATGGACGCGATGAAGAAGGCAGGGAAATCGGGATACAAGCCGGTGAAGTAGAATCGGTGGCCGGCCTTTCCTGCCCCTTGCGCGCTGGCGGGTGGATTGGCCGGCACACGGCCCGGTGCGGCCGCGTCGTTGAGTTTCCCGGCCGGGTATTACCTGAGGTCTTGCGGCGGTCCGGCGGGGATTTGGCGGACTTCGATGGGCATGTTCATGGGTACGCCGCCTTTGCCGGGCGCCGCCGAAGCACGTGCCGCAATGGTGTAGGCCTCCGTTGCGCTCTGCACTTCGACGATCCAGAAGCCCGACAGATACTCCTTGGCTTCGGCGAATCCGCTATCGACAAGCGCCGTACCGTCGGCCGCCGCGCGCACGCGTTTCGCTTCCGCCGGGCTTGCAAGCCCTTCGGAGGCAACGAGTACGCCGGCTTCTTTCAAAGAGCGGGAAAACGCGACCATGAAGCGGATGTGGGCCTGCAGGTCTTCCTGCGGCCAGGCGCCAAAGGTCTCGTAGCCGGATTTCGGGCAGGTCATCATCAGCATGTATTTCACATTTTTGGCTCCTACCGATTCTCGCACTGCTTTCTGAATCGATGGCGCCCATCGAAGGAGCGCATCCCCAATCGGCGGGGCCGCATGCGAAAATAGAAGTTTGAAGATCGTATCTACTGGCATCTATTACGCGCTCGCGCTTTGCGCCGCCGCCGCTCTGGTTACCTGGCTGATCGGCGGTGCCTTTGCGTCTCCGCTGTTCCTGCTGGCTCTCTTCTGCCTCTACTTTTTCCGCGATCCGGACCGCGTGATTCCGGCGGGTCCGGTGGCGGTATCTCCGGCCGATGGCAAGGTCGTGGCAGTCAAACCCGAGGGCGCGGTGACGCGGCTGAGCATCTTTCTGAATGTGTTCGACGTGCACGTCAACCGGACTCCGATAGCCGGCACGATCGCGAAGGTTCACTACCAGACCGGAAAATTTCTGGTGGCGAGCAAAGAGGAGTGCTCCACGGACAACGAACAGAACGTAGTGACGGTGACGGGCGATGGCACCACGGTGGTCTTCAAACAGATCGCCGGGCTGATTGCGCGGCGCATCGTGTTCGATAAGCAGGTGGGGGATCACGTGGCCGCTGGGGAACGCATCGGGCTGATCAAGTTCGGTTCGCGCTGCGATGTGCTCTTCGGGCCCGAGTGGGAAATCACCGTGCGTCCCGGGCAGCGCGTTTCGGCCGGGTCGAGCGTGATTGCGCGGCGGACCGATCGGAAGCCGCAATGACCCTGCGCGACCGGTTGATCGATCCCAACTCGCCGGAGCGCCGTCCCCGGAAAGCCGCCTACGTGCTGCCGACGCTGTTCACGGCGGGGAACATCTTCCTGGGATACATTTCGATTCTGCGGTCGTTCAAGGGTGCGATGATGGCGGCCTCGGCGGCTACCAGCGGCCTCGCGCCCGAGCATTTTACGGTGGCGGCGCAGGCGATCGGGGCAGCGGTGGTGCTGGACGGGTTGGATGGCCGCATCGCGCGCATGACCAACACCACCAGCGATTTCGGCCGCGAGATGGATTCGCTGGCGGACGTGGTGAGTTTCGGTATGGCTCCGGCCGTGCTGGCGTTCGCATGGGGCGTGCAGTTCCTGGATCCCACGATCGGAGCCAAGGCCCTCGGGCGCATTTTCGACGCCGGCTATTTCATCGCGTTTCTGTTTCTGCTGTGCGGGGCCTGCCGCCTGGCTCGCTTCAACGTGCAGAAGAATCCGGTCCCGAAGAACCCGGGCCGTCCGGACCGCAAGTATTTCGTGGGGCTGCCGATTCCAGCCGCCGCGGCAATGGTCGGGGCCGTAGTCTGGGCCGCCGACGCGCAACCGATTTCCTGGTGGCCGGTCACAGTGGCATGGCTTGCGCTACTACTGCTGCTGGGCTTCCTGATGGTCAGCACCTGGCGCTACTACAGCTTCAAGGGCATCAGTTTTTCCAAGGGATATTCGCCTCTCATCATTATCCTGGTGGGCGCTTTCATTTACGGGCTGTTCAATTACGCCCAGTTACTGTTCCTCGCCATGGCATCCTCCTATGTAGCCAGCGGCATTCTGATTCGCATTGGCGGCATTGTGCGCCGCCGCTTTAAACCCACGCGGGAGTCCTGATCTTGTCGAATACGCCTGAAACGCTTCCTGTTGCCCTGGTTGCGAGCGAATCCCTGCTCGCACGCGAAGTCCGCGACCTTGTGGCTACCTCCGCCAGCGATCTCACCCTGGTTCTGATCGCCGATGAAGGCGAAACCTCGGGCGCGCTGACGCGCGTGGGGGATGAGCCGGCGGTGGTTGGCCTGCTCAATGCGGCGAGTCTTTCCGGGGCGCGGGCGGTGATTCTGGCCGGTGGCGCGGTCTCTTCCGCCAAGACGCTGCGCCTGCTGGGTGACCCGCCGGAATCCGCGGTGGTCGATCTCACGTTTGCCGCCGAAGAGCGTCCGGATGCGCGGCTGCGGGCGCCTTCCGTGGAATCGGTGCTGGATCAGGACCCTGCGGATATCGCGGTGCACATCATCGCCCATCCTGCCGCCATAGCGATCGCGCTGTTTCTGCGGCGCTTGCACGCCAACGACGCGGTGCGCAGTTCGGTGATTCAGATCTTCGCCCCGGCGAGCGAGCATGGCGCTTCGGGCGTGGAGGAGTTGCAGCAGCAGACGGTGAGCATGCTCTCTTTCAAGAACATGCCGCGCGCGGTTTTCGATTCGCAACTCACGTTCAATCTGTTGGCCAGCTATGGGTCGGAAGCACCGGTTTCGCTGGAGGAATCCGAGTTGCGCATCGAGCGCCACCTGGCCAGCCTGCTAGCCCTGCCCGGGGATGGTGAGGGCGCGCCAATGCCCTCGATCCGCCTGATTCAGGCCCCGGTGTTCCACGGCTACAGCTTTTCCGCGTGGGTGGAGTTCGAGGGCGCGCCGGCACTCGACGCGCTGGAGAGTTCTCTTTCCGTGGACGCAATCGAGGTGCGGGGCGGGGAAGTGGAGCCGCCGAGCAATGTGGGGCAGGCAGGGCAATCCGGGATTTCCGTGGGAGCGATTACGCCGGACAGGAATCATCCCGATGCGGTGTGGTTCTGGTTCGTGACGGACAATCTGCGCCTGGCGGCGGAGAATGCGCTCGCGGTGGTGCGGCAACTGGTATGAAGCGGGCATCGTCCATGGAGCAAACGGTAGTTGCCCTCTCGCTTGTGCTGGTCGCGCTGACCGGCTGCGGGTATCACGTTGCGGGGCATGGCGACCTGATGCCGAAATCGGTGAAGACGGTAGCGGTCATGCCGTTCGGCAATCTGACGACGCGGTACAAGCTGGCGCGCACGCTGCCCACCGATATCGGGCGTGAGTTCCTTTCCCGAACCAGATACAAAGTGATCGCGGATGCGAATCAGGCCGATGCGGTCCTGACCGGGACACTGAGTAACTTTGCGGCATTCACCGCGATTTCCACCAATGGCCGCAATACGACCGTGGAGGCGGTGGTCACGCTGCAGATGACGCTGACCGAACGCACCACGGGCAAAGTGCTGTTCAGCCGCAAGGGCGCCGAGTACCGGGAGCGGTACGAGATCGCGGTGGACCCGAAAGCGTACTTCGATGAGAGCGGGTCCGCCATGGTGCGTTTGAGCAAGGCAGTGGCGCGCTCCGTAGTGACGGGCGTGCTGGAGAATTTCTGATGACGCCGGCGCAACTCCAGTCGCGGATTCAGAAGGGCACGGTGCCACCTGCCACGCTGTTGCTCGGGCCGGAAGCCTACGAACGGCGGAGGATCAAGGATGCGTTCCTGGCATCGGCGCCGGAAGGCTCGGTCACGCAGCACGATCTTTCCGAATTGACGCTGGCGGAAATTGTGGACGATGCGCGGGCGCTTTCGCTTTTCGCCTCCGAGCGGTTGATCTGGGTGGTGAACGCGGAACTTGCGCTCCCACGGGGACGCGCGGCGGCCGCGGAAGAAGAGGATGGCGAGGGCGAGGGCGGTGCGGCCGGAGGGAGCGGCGACGGGGCTTCGCTGGCTGCCTACCTGAAGGATCCGACTCCCGGCGTGACGCTGGTCTTTGAGGCAATCCGCTTCGATTTCGAGGGCGATGACAAGCGCAAGCAGGAGCGCGTGCGCAAGTTCTACGCGGCGATTCCGGACGTGGTGGAGTTGCACAAATATTCGGTGCAGGATGCGCGTGCCGAGGCCGAATCGCTGGTGCGCAAGGCGGGCTTCCGCATGGCGCCGGATGCCTTGGACTTCCTGATTGAAGCGCTGGGCGCGGAGATTGCGCGCGTGGCGGTGGAGATTGAAAAGCTCTCGCTATTCGCCGGTGACCGCGTGATCAGTATCGAAGACATTACTGCGCTGGTGCCGGACGCGCGCGCCACCACGATTTTTGCGCTGGTGAATGCGCTGGGCAGGCGAGACCGCGCACGGGCGCTCGGCATACTGGATACGCTGACCCGGGAAGGCGAGTACCTGCCGCTGGCGCTGGCGTTTCTCTCTACCCAATTCCGCATGGCGCTGACAGCGCGCGAGGCGGGGCTGAAGAGTTCCGGGCAGATTCAGAGCCACTTCGCAAAGTTGGGAGTGCAGATGTGGGGCTCGCGGGCGGAACAGGTGTTTCAGACGGTGAGTAAGTTTACGAAACCCCAGTTGGAGCGGGGACTGGGCTTGATCTATAAAGCAGACAAAGGCCTCCGTGACGCGCGTCCTGATGACCGCATCGTCATGGAGACCTTTATTATGGAACTGGTCCGTTAGAGGGGCGAGGCGCGATTAAGCTGCCAATGCCTTAACTCTGATGTGGAGCTTGCTCTTGTAGCGAGCCGCCGTGTTCTTCTTGATGATCCCGATCTTCGCCGAGCGGTCGATCAAGGAAAATGTCTGCGGCAGCAGTGCGCTGGCTACTTTAGCGTCCTTCGCTGTCAGCGCGCGACGCATCGCGCGAATCTGGTGACGCAACCGCGTGCGGTTCCTGCGGTTGACTTCGGTGCGCCGTTCGGTCTGTCGCACCCGCTTGAGTGCGGAATAAGTATTGGCCATCTTTGCTAGATCAGATCCTTACAGAGTTGCTAAATCGAATCATTACAGAATGATCGAGATTTAAGAATACCGCAAACGGACCCCTGGGAGCAACTCGGGGCGCGAGTGCGTCAACTACTTCCGGGCCGCCACAGACCAATGGGCATGGCGGAACTGCCAGCGCCCGTCGCGAATCTCCACCAACCCGGAGAGGTAGCCGCTCGCTTCCACGCGCTTTCCCGCCGGGTCCACGCGAATTTCATGGAATGCAGTGCCCATACCCGCCAGTCCGGGGCCGAGCGGGTCCACCCGTACCGGACCTTCCCAACGCAGCTCCATCTGCTTGATACCGCTAGAGATAGCTGGCAGCGCGGCGTTCGCGGCCATGCCATTGGCGAACTCCAGTTTCCCCTCGGACGCCATAAAGAACGAGGGGGTCTCCTCGAAATACCGTGCCCACGCCGCCGGACCCTGTTGGGTGACATCCCGGGCCACGTCCTCGGCGAAGGCGCGTACGGAGCGGACCACCGCCTCCGCCTCCGGCGCCGTCAACGGGGCAGTCTGGCGCGTGCCGCAACCCGCGGCAGCCACTCCGAGTAGAACCACGCACTCGATTACTTGAATTCTCATGCTCTCCTCTTCGACTATTCGATCCTCACCACGCTGATTCGATCTTCACGACGCCGGGTGCGATCTGTTTGTACTTGGTCATCACGGCCGGGTCGTGCCCGGGGACAATGCGCTTCACATCTCCGGAGATTTCCCGCATGCGGTCCTGCGCGCGCAGGTTTGATGCGGCATCGAGCGTGGCGGCGATGGGCACGTGCTTCTCCAGGTTTTCGTAGAGGTAGACGTTATCGCTCGCGAGCACCACGGTTCCGGCGGCGGTGTTCACGCCGACGAACTGAGAGGCGTACGTGTGCTTGCCTCCGATGTAGCAGGTGATGCCCGGCAGGATCTCCTGCGCGTCTCCGTTCACGAGGCCCATCTTGCCGGCGAGGTTCAGCTTCACGGCGGCGACAACGTCATCGGGGTCGATGCCGCCGTGGGTGCGCCGCGACTGCCAGGCGGAGCCGGCGTAATACTCGAGTTCATCTTTCTGCACCCAGATCTTCGCGTTGGGAAAGAGGTCCATGCCATCCGCGTGATCCCAGTGCAGGTGGGTGACGATCACGTCGGTGACTTCCTCCGGCTTCACACCGGCGCGACGGACGGCGTCGGAGGGCTTCTCGAAACCGGTGACGTGCCACTGCTTGAAGAACTGCTCGCGATAGAAACCGGCGTCCACCAGGATGGTCTTGCCGCCGCCCCGAACCAGCCAGACCATCATGGCGATCTCCATTTTGCGCGATGCCTCGGCGCCGGCGACCAGTCCCGAGACCGCGAAATCCGGGATAGCGCCGTACTTCACGGCGTAGACCTCGTATGCCGGCTTGGTCTGCGCGCTCAGCCCGGCCGCGAACGCCAGCGTGAGAATCCACCTATTCACCCATCACCTCCGCGAAGAGTTTGCGATCCACATTTCCGCCGGAGATCACGGCGGCGACACGTTTTCCCCGCAGGCGGTCGCGCTCCTGCAGGATTGCGGCAACACCCGCGGCGCCGGCGCCCTCGGCGATGTTGTGGGTGTCGTCGAAGACCGTGCGCATGGCCGCGGCCACTTCGTCATCCGTCACCGTGACCATGCGTGAGACCTCGCGCAGCATCACCTGAAGCGCGTCCGGGTCGGGCACGGGCACAGCCATGCCGTCGGCAAGCCGCGTGCGCGCCGGGGAGGCGGTGGCTTCGCGGCGCGTGAATGACTCGGCATAGGCGCGGGCGTGGGCGCTGACGACTCCGACGATCTCAGTCTTCACTCCGAGTGCCGCCCGCGCCGCGGCCATGCCGATGATTCCGGAGCCGAGGCCGATGGGGACATAGGCGACGTCAAGTGACGGCGCCGCGCGAAAGAGTTCCCACGAATAAGTGGCGGTTCCGGCGACGAGCCACTCGTGAAAGCTCGGGACATAGTGGTGTCCGCCGGCGTCCGCCCAGAGCCGCGCCGCCTGTCGCGCCTCTTCGAAATCCGCGCCATGCTCGATGAGGGTTGCACCAAGACCGCGCATGGAGCGGTTCTTGTCTGCGCTGTTGCCGCGCGGGACGTAGACGACGGCTTCCATTCCCTCTCGCCGCGCGGCGAATGCAACTGCCTGCCCGAAGTTGCCGCGCGTGGCGGTGACCGCGACGCGCACGCCGCTGCCGGCCTCCCGCAAGCGGCGGAAATAGACCAGCGCGCTGCGGGTCTTGAAGGCGCCGAGCGGTGTGTGATTCTCGTGCTTGAGCCAGACTTCACAGCCGGCGCGTTCACTCAACAGCGGCCAGCAATACTGCGCGGTGGGCGGCATGGCCGCATACACAATCGCGCAGGCGCGTTCAATCTCCACACCCGCGGGCAGATTCATCGTTCTCTCATTATCGGTGAAGCGGCCGGGTGGCGAAGGTGGTGCGCGAGCGTACAGAGTTTGTTTGCTATTGGCAGGTGGACCTGCTACCGTTCAAATGCCCTTTGCTCCTCACCTATAGCGCCGACCGCCGTACTCTGTCGTACATGAGCGTCACCACCGCATTGTTTCTTTTGCAGTGGAATCTCTCCGCATTCCAACCCATTCTGTATTTGTGGTTCCTCTTCATGGCCGTTTCGGTGGCCATCATCGCGCACAACCACAACCACGTGCCGATCTGGAAATCGCGGCTGCTCAACATCGCTACGGACTACTGGCTGACACTCTTCTACGGCTTTCCCGCCTTCGGCTGGATTCCGACGCATAACAAGAATCACCACGCGCTCAACAACAAGGCGGGCGACTACACCCTGACCTACCGGCTGAGCGAGAAGAACAACCTGTTCACGCTGCTCAGCTACCCTTCGGTGAGCAGCTATTTTCAGCAGAAGCCGATCGGCGATTACCTGAAGACGCTCTGGCGCAGCAACCGCCCGAAGTTTTACCTGGCTGCTTCTCAGTACCTCGTGCTCGGACTATACTACGCGATCGCGCTGTTCTGGAACTGGAAGAAGGCGCTGCTCTTCATCGTGGTGCCGCATCAAGTTTCGCTGTTCAGTATTCTGATCTTCAATTTCGTGCAGCACGTTCACGCGGACGAGGAATCGGAGTACAACCACTCGCGTAATTTCACCGGGCTGATCAACCTGATGCTGTTCAATAACGGCTTCCACACCGTGCATCACCAGTCGCCGGGAATTCACTGGAGCCTGACGCCGGGGGCGCAGCGGAAGATCCTCAACCGCATCGACCCCACGCTGAACGAACGCAGTTTCTGGTGGTTCATGGCCAAGAATTACGTGCTCGGGCCGTTTCACGCGCCCTTTCATACCGTGTCGATGCGGCTGGCCCGGATTCGAACGGCGCCGGTACCTCCCTCCGTTCGCTAAGCGCCACTCGAAGATTCCTTCGAAACGCCTCCTGTTATAATTCGTCTAACTCCTTTAAAGGTAAATATGACTCGTAACAAGGGACTCCTCCCGCTGTTTTTCCTCCTCACCGTCGCCGCGATTGCTCAACCGCCCGGCGTCCAGAAGATCACTTCCGTCGAAGGCATCACCGAGTATGCGCTGCCCAACGGGCTCCACGTCCTCATCTTCCCCGATGCCTCCAAGCCAAACGTCACCGTCAACATGACCTACTTCGTCGGCTCGCGCATGGAAGGCTACGGCGAAACCGGCATGGCTCACCTGCTCGAGCACATGCTCTTCCTCCAGACCAAGACCCGCACGGACGTCAAACAGGAACTCAAGGACCACGGTGCCGAAATGAACGGCTCCACTTCCTGGGACCGTACCAACTACTTCGAAACCCTCAACGCCACGGACGAGAACCTCAAGTTCGCGCTCGAACTCGAAGCCGACCGCATGCTCAATTCCAAAATCGAAAAGCAACTCCTCGATAAGGAAATGACCGTCGTCCGCAACGAATTCGAAATGGGCGAGAACAACCCCAACCGCATGCTCATGCAGCGCGCGCTCGAGACCGCGTACACGTGGCACAACTATGGCAAGCTCCCAATCGGCAACCGCTCCGATATCGAAAACGTGCCCATAGACCGCCTCGCCGCCTTCTACCAGAAGTATTACCAGCCCGATAACGCCCTCCTCACCATCGCCGGCAAGTTCGACGAGTCCAAGGTGCTGCCCCAGGTCGCCGCCCTCTTCGGCAAACTTCCCAAACCCACCCGCGTCATCGCGCCCGCTTACACTGTCGAACCCACCCAGGATGGCGAACGCTCCATCACCCTCCGCCGCGTAGGCGATACCCAGGGCGTCATGGCCGTCTATCACGTGCCCGCCGGATCGCACCCCGATGCCGCAGCCCTTGAAGTCCTCTCCGGTATCCTCGGCGACCATCCCTCTGGCCGCCTCTACAAGGCCCTCGTCGATAACAAAAAGGCCGTCGGCGCCTCCATGGGCATGGAAGAACTCCACGACCCCGGCTTCATCATCGCTTCCGCCAGCCTTCGCGTGGAACAATCCCTGGACGAAGCCCGCGCGATCCTCCTCAAGAACGTCGAAGGCTTCACCGCCGAACCGCCGAGCAAGGAAGAAGTGGAACGCGTCAAGACCCGCCTGCTGAAAAACATCGAGCAGGAGATGAACGATTCTCAGGCAGTGGCGCTCGATCTCAGCGAATCGTATTCGCAGGGCGACTGGCGGCTGATGTTCCTGATGCGCGACCGCATCAAGAACGTGACCGAGGCGGACGTGATGCGCGTGGCCAAGGCTTATCTGAAGGAATCGAATCGCACTCTTGCGACCTTTATCCCGACGAAGAGTCCGGAGCGCGCCGAGATTCCCGAAACTCCCGACCTCACCAAGACCTTTAAGGATTTCAAAGGCACCGCCGTCGTCGAAGCCGGTGAGGCCTTCGATCCCAGCCCCGCCAATATCGAAACCCGCGTCGTGCGCAGCACCCTCCCCGGCGGCATGAAGATGTCCCTGCTCTCGCGCAAAACCCGCGGCGGCACCGTCGTCGCCAGCATGACCATCCGCTTCGGCGATGACAAGTCGCTCAATGGCAAGGCCACCATCGCCGGCATCACCGGCGCGCTCCTCATGAAGGGCACCAAGAACAAATCCCGCCAGCAGATTCAGGACGAGATGGATAAGCTCAAGGCCCAGATCAATGTTTCCGGTTCCGCCACCAGCGCTACCGCCAGCATTGAGACCATCGAAGCCAATCTGCCCGCAGCCATCCGCCTCGCCGCAGAGATCCTGCACGATCCCATCTTCCCGGCCAGCGAATTCGAAACCGCCCGCCAGCAGCGCCTCGCCGCCGCCGAAGCCGGTCGCAGCGAACCCCAGACCCTCGCCCTCACCGAATTCCAGCACCGTCTCAATCCCTATCCGCGCGGCGACGTTCGCTATGTCTCCACCGCCGCCGAGCAGATCGAAGATCTGAAGAAGGTGACGCTGGACGAAGTGATCAAATTCCACCAGCAGTTCTATGGTGCGAGCGTCGGCGAAATCGCCGTCTCCGGCCAGTTCCAGCCCGCCGTAATTTCCAAACTCATGGGCGAACTCTTCAGTCCCTGGAAGAGCCCCGTCCCCTACACCCGCCTCACCAACATGTACAAGCAGATCGCGGCGTCGGATTCGAAGATCGAAACCCCCGATAAGCAGAACGCCTTCTTCATTGCCGGTCAGATGGTGAAGATCAATGACGAGGATCCCGATTACGCCGCCGTCGTCATGGCCAACTATATGTTCGGCGGCAGCGGTCTCGGTACCCGACTCTCCCGCCGCATCCGCGATAAAGAAGGTCTCAGCTACGTGGTCCAGAGCCAGTTCGGTGCGCCCACCAAAGACGATGGCGGCAATTTCCTCGCCGTCGCCCTCAGCGCCCCCCAGAATACGCCCAAAGTGGAAGCCAGCTTCAAGGACGAACTTGCCAAGACCCTGAAAGACGGGTTCCCGGCCGAAGAAGTCGCCGCCGCCAAGAAGGCGTGGCTGCAGGAACGCGGCATCAATCGTGCTGAAGATGGCGCGCTCGTCGGACTGCTCAGCGCCCGCCAGCGCTTCGATCGCACGTTGAAGTTTGACGAAGCGCTCGAAGCCAAAGTCTCCGCCCTCACGCCCGAACAAATCTCCGCCGCCTTCCGCAAACACCTGGATCCGGCCGGTCTGATCGTCGTCAAAGCCGGCGATTTCAAGAAGGCGGGAGTGCTGCAGTAAAGACCAGGCTACAGCAGGTGAGCGCTCCCTCGGCCTTCGCCAGTTCGGAGTTGTCGAGCAGCCTCACCTGCCAGCCCAGTTGTTCCAATCGTTCCGCCGTTCGCGGCGCCGCCTTTGCGACCAGCAGCGTCTGGCCGATCGCGAGCACGTTCGCCCCGCACTCCTCCGGGACGTCGATCAGTTTCATCCCCGCAAACGCGCCCGCATCCACCCACGGCCGGTGCACCAGTACGGTGCCCTCGCCCAGGTAGCTCGCCGCGCTCTTCAGGTGCAGGCAGCCGCGCACCAGGACCGGCCGCACGGCGTAGCCGAACGGCTCCACCGCGGCGGCGAGTTGCTGCACGCCTGCGGCATTGCTGCGGGCGGATAGGCCGACATATATCGTCTTGCCCGCGCGCAGAATGTCGCCGCCATCGAGCGTCGCTGGGTCGCGCAGGCGGCGCAGCGGACGGTAGGCGGCCAAGATCCGTTCCAGCGAATCCGCTTCGCCGCGCCGCGACGCAGCGCCCGGGCGCAGGATCACCGCCACTTCCTCCAACACGAGCGCCGGGTCTTCGACAAAGACCGCGTCGGGAAAGCCGGGTTCGGCCGGGAGTGAGATGACGTGCAACCCCAGTCCCGCGAGGCACGCTTCGTAGGCTGCGTGCTGTTCGCGAGCGCGGGCGATATCGATGGGCGCGCGCTCCAGGAACGTGAGCTCGCAAGAATCCATCGAGGGGCTCACGCCGCGCGTAATCGCGATCTGCATCTCTGAATTCTACGACAGTGTCTCGAGCGTGGGCTTGCCAGGTGCGCTTACCTCCCCTGGCAAGTTACTGAGGTTTGCGTGCCTGCACTCCGGCGAAGAGGCCGGGCCGGTGGGGCGGGCGGTTTCGCCCGCCTGGGTTTTACCCATTGAGCATGGCGGCACTTCGAGTTCTGCTAGGCAACTCCCCGCAGGGCATGCAGCGCCGCGTCTTGGGTGCGCAGTTCGATCAGGTCCTCCTGCGTCATGCCGGTGCGGGAGAGGCATACTTCCACGCGTCCGAACGAGTGCATGTCTTCATCCGTGCCGCTCCAGAACTCGGCCAGATAGGCCATGGCCGCGACGCTGGATGCCGAGCGCTCGGGCTGATGATGGAACCTCACGGCTTCCACGAAAGCCTCCGGGAAGTTCCACTGCACCAGCAGTTCCGCGCCCACCTCGCCGTGGTCTTGCGCCAGTAGCAGGTGCTCTACATAGGTCTGCGGGCAACCGGATTCCATGAGCCGGCGATAGCAGGCGAGCGTCTCCCGTGGCAGGAATTGCAGCGCCACCGAGCCGATGTCGTGCATCAGGCCGAGCAGCAGTCCCTCTTCCCCGTTCAGCAGGCCCGTGGTCTCTGCGAGCGCGGCGGTGAGCGGCGCGGAACTGACCGAGTGCGTCCAGAGCCGCTTCATCCCCGGTCCGGCGAAGACCGGTTTCATGGCCGCGGCGAGCATGACACGGCGGGCGGCGATGAGGCCGATGGAAGCGATCGCGCGGCGCACCGTGCCCACGCGGTAAGCACGCCCGTAGAGCGCGGAATTCGCCACGCCCAGCAGGCAGCCGGTGAGCACAGGGTCGCTCAGGGCGATCTTCTCTAGCGCCTGGATGCTGGTGTCCGGGTCCGCGCGCAGGGTGCGCAGGACGCGGTGCGCGGAGCCGGCTTCCACGGGGAGCTTGAGGTGTCCGGCGAAATCGCGGCAGCGCATGGCGCGCAGGTGATCGACGAGTGCCGCATCGAAGCCTTCGAAATAGGCGAAGCTCTGGATCTCATCGAGAATGTCATCCATATCCCGGTACTCGAATTCGAGCGCTTCGAGCTGCTCGTCGAGCAGATTGCTGATTTGCACGATCCCGTGGATATCGCGCGCCTGCTCCCCGCAGACCACTTCCCAGGCCAGGCGCCCCAGTCCGCCGCCCCCGCGCGCGCCTATTCCGCCACCGGCGCACCCGCCGGGAACAGGACCCGGCATGGCATGATGCAGCAGTGCCGCGCGACGCACCGCCGCCAGATCGACTCCCGCGCGCATACCCACTTCCACCGCGACTGCGGCGGTGCGGCGGCAGTGTAATTCGATTGCGGACTCCGAGGTACTCATTTCTTCCTCTCTCTCACTCTGGACCAGAGCGAGGGTGGCTTCAAGGTCTAACCATGGTCCTAGGTGAATACTCCTTCCGCACTAGGGCGGGTGCGACGCGCCCTATAATCGAATTGGAACCCAAACCATGACTCGCTCTGAAATGCTGCAACGGTTAGGCACGCAAAGTGGCGCGTGGGACATGATTGTAATTGGCGGAGGCGCTACCGGCGCAGGGATTGCGGTGGACGCTTCTGCGCGCGGGTACCGCGTGTTGTTACTGGAGCAAAGCGACTTCGGAAAAGGCACCTCGAGCCGCAGCACGAAGCTGATTCACGGCGGCGTGCGCTATCTGGAGCAGGGCAACCTCTCGCTGGTGATGGAGGCCCTGAAGGAGCGTGGACTCCTGTTGCAGAACGCGCCCCATCTGGTGAAAAACCTGGCCTTCGTGGTGCCGAATTACGATTGGTGGCAGGCTCCGTTTTACGGCGCCGGCCTGAAGCTCTACGATCTGCTGGCGGGCAAGTACGGCTTCGGTAGTTCGCGCATTCTCTCCAAGGAAGAGACGCTGGATCGATTGCCGACCATCCGCTCTGAAGACCTGCGCGGCGGCGTGGTCTACTTCGACGGGCAGTTCGACGATTCGCGCCTGCTCATCCACTTGATCATTACGGCCTACGAACAGGGCGCCACCCTGCTCAATTATGCGCAGGTGACCAGCCTGACCCGCGATGGCGAAGGCTACGTCAACGGCGTGGAGGTGCAGGATCTGGAGAGCGGCACGGCGTTCACGGCCAAGGCGCGGGTGGTGATCAACGCCACCGGGCCGTTCAGCGACGGCGTGCGCCGCCTGGCGGATACAGGGGCCGTGCCGATGATCGCACCCAGCCAGGGAATTCATCTGGTATTTCATCGCAACTTTCTGGCGGGCGATCACGCCATCATGGTCCCGCACACCAGCGACGGGCGCGTGATGTTCGCCATCCCGTGGCATGGGCACACGCTGGTGGGCACTACGGATACGCCCGTGCCGGAGGCCGAACTGGAACCGGTGGCGATGGAAGCCGAGATCGAGTTCATTCTCTCTACCGCGGCGCTGTATCTTTCGCATCCGCCCGCGCGAGAGGACATTCTCAGCATGTTCGCCGGGATTCGACCGCTGGCGCGTGCCGCGGAGTCCTCGAGGACGGCGTCACTCTCGCGCGACCATACCATCCGCATCGAGGATTCCGGCATGGTGACGATTGCGGGAGGGAAGTGGACAACCTACCGCTACATGGCGGAGGATTGCGTCAATCAGGCGGCGACGCTGGCCGGCCTGGAGGAGCGGCCCTGCGTCACGGCGGGCCTGCGCATCCACGGCTACTACCGTGGCGCGACGGAATTCGGGCACCTCTCCGTGTACGGTGCGGATGCGCCGGCGGTGCGGGCACTGGAGCTGTACGAACCGCTGCATGCGGCTTTGCCTTATACGGCGGCTGAAGTGGTTTGGGCGGCGCGCGAAGAGATGGCTTGCACGGTGGAAGACGTCTTAGCGAGGCGGACGAGGGCTCTGTTTCTGAACGCGCGGGCGGCCATCGAAATGGCGCCCGCGGTTGCCGCTTTACTGGCGAAAGCACTTTGCCGCGACGAGGATTGGGCGGCGGCGCAGGTGGAGGAGTTCAGTCTCCTTGCGAGCCG